>NZ_KV802674.1:49912-167027 GCF_001810775.1 Rothia sp. HMSC062H08 | reverse complement strand
TGAGCCTTCATCCACTCAATCTCCTTGTAGTAGGGGTGGTTGAGCGGAACATCCGAGAAGCTCGGGGTGGACGGTGCGGTGTACTGCGGCGAGCCGCTCATACGGTAGAAGTACGCAGCCATGGTTGCGCGGTCCATATTGTTCAGCGGGCGGAAGGTGCCGTCCTGGTAGCCGCGGTCAATCTGGCGGGCAGCGATCCACGTGATTTCACGGTAGAACTGGTTATCCGCCGGAACGTCGGTGAAGCGTGCATCGTGGATGGTGCGAGCCACCTTCACGACCTGCGCACGGTCGCCAGCGGCAACACCGTTAGCGGTCTTACGGCCGCTCAGGTCACCGGTCGCGTTGTGCATGTGCAGGAACAGAGCCTGACGCTCCTTGTTGTTGTTCTTGCGGTGAACGGTCAGCTGACCGCCGTCACGGTCCACGAACAGGCCGGGCACGCCCGACTCCTCACCGGTGAACCAAACACCGGGGTTGAAGGGGGAGTACTCGATAGCCGAGGTGGTGTCCACGTAGGAGTTACCCTCGTTGTGCCAGGTGTCGGTCTGCACCGTGTACTTGATGCTCTGAGCCTTCTCAGCGGTCAGGCCCAGGTCCTTCAGCGGTACACCCAGAATCATAGTGTTGGTGTCCATGATGTTGGTGTCGGTGTCGCCCCAGGCGCTGTTCAGCGGGTAGCGAGCCACCACGGTGGATGCGTTACCGGAGATGGACCAGACCTTCACCAGCGGGTAGTCCAGACCCTTCTCGCGGGTCACCTCCAGAACGTAATCTGCGGCGGAGTCGTTGTTCGTATCAATCTGCACCTGCACCTGACGTCCCCAGTGCATAGTGTCCCAAGTACCCCAGGTCGAAATACCGAAGAACAGAGAACCATCGTTCGGGTTCTTACCGGCAGCCTTCAACGCCGGAGCGTCCGAGGCGGCACCCACATACTGCAGGTCAACAGACTGGTTCGACGGCAGCTTCAGCTGACCGGACGGAATGCGGTCACTGACCGCACCCAGCTCAAACGCACCCAGCAGCGAACGGTAACCGCCCTGGTTCAGGGTCGTACCGCGCAGAGTCACCGTGGACTCCTTATCTGCAGTGCCTTTGTAGTCAATACGGGACGCATCAACACGCATCTTCGAGACGGGCTTCGGTGCCACGTGAATCGACTGGCGGATCGCCTCGCGACCATTCTCAGAGAAAATCAGGCGACCAGAAGCGCTCGCAATGTACTGGCGCTTACCGGCAGCCAGAGTCTTACCGTTCGTCCAGTCCTGAGCGACCTGGTCGGCGCTCATTGCCGGGTCCATGGTCTTCTCCAGCTTGGACGGGTCAATACGCACGGTCACGGTCACGTTCTTACGCTCACCGGCACCCACGCTCACCTGCTGCGGGTAGGAGTACTCCACACCCGGGATGGTCGTGCTTGCCTCGTAGCTCAGAGTGTAGGTGTGAGCCTGCGAATCGGTGTTGTCCAGCACGATTTCACGCTGAACAGTCTGAATACCCGAATCGGGGGTATACTCCAGCACACCAAACGCGGTCGAAACACGCTCGGGGGTCTTCGCATCGTATGCGATAACCTTCGCGTCCACGGCGGCGCGAGCATTCACCATGCCCGTACCCACACGATCCACCGCGTACTGCGCACCCTGCTCATTCTTGATCGGGGTGGACGCGCCGTTCATCAGCGCAGCCTTAATCATCTGCGGGTTGTAATCCTGATGCGCCTGCATCACCAGAGCGGCAACACCGGCAACATGCGGGGTCGCCATGGAGGTACCGGTGAAGGAAACACCCTTATTACCCATACCCACAGCGGCAGACACAATCTCAGTACCCGGTGCCGCAAGGTCAGGCTTAATGAAGCCGTCAGAACCGTGCTGACCGCGAGCACTCGAGGAATTCAAATCAAAAGCGTGCGAGTGAGGACCGCGGCCCGAAGCCTTGTAGTCCAGGTTCATCTCAACGGTCACCGGACCGGCAGCCAGAGCCTTCTCCAGGTCCTTCGTCGAAGAAGCAGTCAGACGCAGACCCGGAATGGTCGCATTACCACCAATGCCGATGGTGTAGCGCTCAGCCTTACCGGCCATCACCACGCCAACACCGCCGGCAGCCTGAACGTTATCGAAACGCACCTTCGAACCGCACGGGAACGTCAAATCGTCCTGATCCCACTCGAAGTAAACCCACTTACCCTTCAAAGCCTTCGCCTCTTCAGCAGTGAAAGCCTCGCAAGCGTAACGGTTACGCTTCGGCGCGGCAACAACCTCGCCGCGCAACTGATCGGCGGACGCCTTCGAATAATCGAAGTTCACCGAATAATCACCCTGCAACCACTCCAAACCAGTCTTCGTGGTCACGCGGGCACGGTCAATCGGCTGAGTGGAGCCGTAGGCGTTCGCCACCGACAGCGCCGCAGCAGCATTCGCCGGGCTACCCGAATCGGAGTAGGTGTCACCCACACCGTTGTAGTTATTGGCGTTACCGGCAGCAGCCACAGTGAACACACCCTGGCGCGCCATCGTATTAATCATGTACGACTCAGGGTCGTCAGCCGGGGCGAACTCGCCACCGAGCGACAGGTTCACAATGTCGGCGCGGTCAGAGAAATCACCGTCACCATTCGGGTCCATCACGGTATCAAGCGCCTTCATCACAACACTCGAATTGCCGTAGCAGCCGAACACACGAATCGCCAAAATCTGAGCATCAGGAGCAGTACCGGGGCCAATGGACATGCCCTTCAGCTGCTCCTCCGTCAGGTTCTTGTAATCGCCACGGTAAGTCGTACCGTTCGCCGTCACACCATAACCGGCGGCAGTACCCGCCACGTGCGTGCCGTGACCGCCAGAACCGAAACCATCCGGGCGGCAATCCAGCGGGTTATTATCCGGCTGCGGAGTCGACTTCTCAGCCACCGACGCATTGTAGTCATCACCGACCAAATCAATGCCGCCAATGAACTTATTACGATCAATCAGACCCGAATCAGCGGACGGAAGCTCCGTCATCGCCTTAGCCTTCAGGTACGAATCCACCGTACCGGGGCCACCAAAATCAGCGTGCGTATAGTCAACACCAGAGTCAACAACCGCAATCTTCACGCCCTTACCCGTGTACCCCGTATTCTCACGAGTCCACGTGGCAAGAGTCTTCGTATCAATCTCGCTACCGGAGTTCATACGCTCCTTCGCGATAATCGGCGAAATACGCTCCACATCCGGGCGCTCCGCCAACGCACGAATCTGCGCAGCATCACCAGTAATCGCCGCACCACGCATCGCATTATGCGTGGTGTACATCAGCTTCGCGCCAGAAGCAGCCGCCACAGACTGAGCCTGCGACTGCACCTGAGCTGCAATAGCCTGCACCTGCGCCTGACGGTTCGCCGGCGCCTCCTTACGTGCCAGAACAGCCGCGGACTGGGTCTGCTCATACGCGCCCTTGCCCTTGAACTGCACATACACGGTGATTTGGCCTTCAGCCTTCTGCAGGCCCGGGCTGATACGCGAGGCAGCGTCACCGGATGCGCTCGCAGTGCTTCCTTCGACCTGCTGGGGGCTCTGAGCGTGAGCTGCAGAGAAAGTGGCGGGAACGCCGAGAGTAAGGGCAAGAGCCGCACTCAAACCGGTCGCACCGACAGCCTTCATTCTGCGGCGTGGCGCATGAGGCGTTGTCATGGAATCCTCCTTCGGATTTTCTATTTTTCGATGGTGCTGTGTGCTCTGTGGTTGTGTATCGGTGATGTGCGGAGGCGGCCCCACCGGCAGACGACGAGTGAGTGCATCCGCCGGTGAAACCGCCACCAAAACTTGAGAGGTTCCGGGGTCTTCAGGCCCCGGAGCCTGCCGGTTCCAGGTACCCCTCCCACCCCATGCAGGAGGTGGGAGAGGACCCGAACCATTCGCTACCGTCTAGCGGCCGGCCTGGTTAGCAACCTTCTCGGTGTAGCGGTAGATGAACGCAGCCATTGCGTCGCGGGCAATGGGGGTCACCGGGCGGTAGGTGCCGTCCGGCCAGCCGGTGCTGATGCCCTTCGAAGCCAGCCACGTGATTTCACGGTAGAACTGGTTATCGGTGGAAACATCGCTGAAGTGGCTGGTTGCGGGCAGATCCACGTGCGGGGAACCCGCTGCACGGTAGAAGAACGCAGCCATGGCGTCACGGTTCACCGGTGCGGAGGGGCGGAACGTGCCGTCCGAGTAGCCGGTGGTGATGCCCTGAGCCTTCATCCACTCAATCTCCTTGTAGAAGGGGTGCGTGGTGGGCACGTCCTTGAAGCTCGGAGTGGAGGGGGCAGTGAACTGCGGGGAACCCTGCATGCGGTAGAAGAACGCCGCCATTGCGCCACGTTCCACGGACTCCAGCGGGCGGTAGGTGCCGTCCGGGTAGCCGGTGGTGATGCGACGCTGAGCCAACCAAGAAATCTCAGTGTAGAACTGGTCGGTGTTCTTCACATCGCTAAAGCGGGACGGAGTGATGTACTCGGTCTGCTGCTCCTTGATGTTCAGCACCTCGGCGCGGTTGCCCTTGGCGCCGTTGGTGCCGGAGAGGTCGCCGGTGCCGTTGTGCAGGTGCAGCAGCAGCGCCTTGGCGGGTGCGCCGGATTCGCCGAGCGCGGGGATCGCGTCAGCGGAGCGGTGCGCCGTCAGGGTGGTGGTGGAGGCATCCGGGTGGAGGCCAGCCACGGCGGAGGAGTCGCCGCTGAACCACAGCTTGGGGCTGAAGGGACGGTACTTGATCCAGCCGGTTTCGCTGACGTTACCCCACTCGTACTGGGTGGTTGCGCTGACTCGGTACTGGATGTCCGGGTTGTTTGCGCTGGTCAGGCCCAGGTCCTTGAGGGGTGCACCCATGATGAGGGTGTTGGTGTCCATCATGTTGGTGTCCACATCACCCCAGGCGCCGTTGAGCGGGTAGTAGCCGAGCTCGACGAGGTTGCCGTTCTTGTAGCCGTAGAGGCGAACCAGCGGGTAGTCCAGACCCTTAGCGCGGTCGGTGACCAGCTTGTAGTCGGCGCGGTTGTTGCCGTCGGTGTCGATTTCTACGGTGAAGGTGTTCTCGTAGGAGACAACATCCCAGTTCGCCCAGGTGGAGATACCGAAGCGCAGGGTGCCGTCATCAGCGTTGCCGCCGGCTGCCTTCAGCGCGGGCGCATCCGAGGAAGCACCGACGTACTGCAGGTTCGCCTTAACGTTGCTGTTCAGCGACAGGGAGGTGGGAGCCACACGGTCCACGCTCGCACCGTACTCGAACGCGCCGAGCAGGGAGCGGTAGCCGCCCTGGTTGACCTCGGTGCCGCGCAGCGAAATCTGGGACTTGGTCCAGCCGGTGTCTGCCTTCTGAGCCTCGTCGCTGGAGGGCTTCTGGGTGAAGGTGACGGTGTCTTCGGCAGCGTGCATGGTGCTCACGGGCTTGGGTGCCACGTGAACGGGCAGACGCAGCGCCTTGGTGCCGTCTTCGGTGAGGACGAGTCGGCCGGATGCGCTGGCAATGTACTGACGGTACTGTTCGGGAACGGTTTCGTTGCCGGTGTAGTAGTCAGTTGCGTTCTGGGTGGTGTCCATTGCTGCGTCGCGGGTCTTCTCCAGCTTGGACGGGTCGATGCGCACGGTGACTTCGAACTTCTTAGTTTCACCGGGTGCGAGGGTGACCGCGGAGGGGAAGGAGTATTCCACGCCGGGAATATTAGTGCTTTCAGCGTAGGACAGGGCGTAGGTGTGCGCTACGGAGTCGGTGTTCTCGACCGTCACCTCACGGGTGAGGGTCTGAACGCCAGCATCCGGTGCGTACTCGAGCACGCCGAAGCTCAGGGACACGGTACCGCTCTTGTCAGCGTTGTAGACGAGGGACTTCGACTGCACGGCAGCGAGGGTGTCGACTCGTCCGGCGCCCACACGGTCCACCGCGTATGCGGCACCGGATTCGGTGCGCACATCGTGGGTTGCGGTGTTCATGAGGGCGGACTTGACCTGTGCGGGGGTGTAGGTCGGGTGGCTCTGCATGACCAGGGCGGCGGAACCGGTCACGTAGGGTGCCGCCATGGAGGTGCCGCTGAAGGTCACGGAGTTGTTACCGGTCGCTACCGCCGCGGAGGTGATGTACGAGCCGGGTGCCGCAATGTCGGGCTTGGTGTAGCCGTAGCTACCGTGGAAGCCGCGGGCACTCATGGGGTTCAGCTGATCCAGCTTGCCGGTGTCCACGCGCAGGGAGGACTTCAGCTCGTTGCCGAGGCGCACGGTCAGGGGCTTACCTGCCGCTTCTGCTGCGGTGATCTGTGCACGCAGGTCCTTAGCGGCGGATGCTGCCAGGCGGAAGCCGGGCAGGGTATCGTTACCGGCAATACCCAGGCCGGGTTCTTCGTCATTGCCTGCAAGCAGCACGCCCTTGGCGCCTGCCGCCTCCAGGTTGTCGAAGCGCACCTTGGAGCCGCAGGCGAGCTCACCGTCGTCTTTAGCCCAGTCGATGAGCACCCACTTGCCCTTTACAGCTGCCGCTTCGTCGGCGCTGAGGGCGTTGCAGGCGTAGCGGTTGTTCTCGGAGATTGCGGTGAGTTCACCGGTGAATTCCTTGGTGCCCGCCTGTGCCCAGGGGTAGGAGACGCTGTAATCGCCGCGTACCTTGCGGGTGGTGCCGGTGGCGGGGTCGGTCAGCTCTGCCGCATCCACAGCACGGGTGGAGCCGTAGGCGTTAGCTACGGTGATTGCGCTGGCTGCGGTGGCGGGGTGACCGGAGTTGGAGTAGGTGTCGCCGCGCAGGCTGTAGTCGTTGGCGTTACCCGCGGAGATCACGGAGAGCACGCCGGCGCGGGTGAGCGCGTCAACGGCGTAGGCTTCGGGGTCGTCCTGCGGGGAGAATTCGCCGCCGAGGGACATGTTGACCACGTTCACGCGGTCGGAGAAGTCGCCGTCACCGTTGGGGTCAAGAGTGCGGTCGAGCGCCTCGATAACGACGTTGGTGCTACCGCTGCAGCCGAAGACGCGGAAGGCGTAGATTTCAGCGTCGGGGGCGACGCCGGGGCCAATCTTCATGGTCTTGAGCTGCTCTGCGGTGAGCTTGCTGTAGTCGCCGGTGAAGGTGGTGCCATCGGCGTTCACGCCGTAGCCTGCCGCGGTGCCCGCCACGTGGGTGCCGTGGCCGCCGGTGGTGCAGTCGAGCGGGTTGCCGTCGGGAACAGCGGTGTTGCTGCCGTCGTAGGCGTCACCAACGAGGTCGTAGCCGCCAGCAACCTTGGTGCGGTTGATGAGCCCGGAGTCTGCGGAGGGCAGCTCGGTGAGTTTGGATGCCTTCTCGTAGTCTTCGAGCTTGCCGCTACCGCCGAAGTCGGTGTGGGTGTAGTCGATGCCGGAGTCGATGACGGCGATCTTCACGCCCTTGCCGGTGTATCCGCCCGCGCCAGCGGGGTTGGTGGTGCCGGTCCAGGTGGCGAGGGAGCCTGCGTCAATGGCGGCGCCCGCGTTCTGGCGGTACTTGGGCAGGATGGGCGAGATCTTCTCTACGTCGGAGCGGTTGGCGAGTGCCTTGATGGACTCGGCGTCACCGCGCACTGCCACGCCGCGTACTGCGTTGTGGGTGGTGTAGAGGACCTGCGCGCCGGACTGGCTGCTGACCTGCTGTGCCTGGCTCTGCACCTGGGAGGCGATTGCCTGCACCTGCGAGCTGGTGTTGACGGGTGCCTGCGTGCCGGCGCGTACGCCTGCGGGCTGGGTCTGTTCAAAGGCGCCCTTACCCTTGAAGCGGACGAAGGCGGTGACGGTGCCGCTGGCGTTCTTCATGCTTTCGCTGAGTACCTGCTTGACGGCGTCGGGGTCTTCCGCGGCGTGGGCGGTGGTGCCCAGGGCTGCGAGGGGGCTCAGTGCCATGCTGAGGGTGAGTAGCCCGCTGCCGATTCGGCGTCGATGCGACCGGCCGCGGGGGGTTGGGGAGGCGGTGTGTGTCACGGTGCTCCTTTGCTTGGCTCCCGGAGTGTTTCTGGGAGGCTTGTGGTGTTGTTCTGGTGGGTTCCAGCTGAACTTGAACACACTAGATGTGAACTAGGATACACCTCAAAATGGCTTGTGAAGCGTTTATTACTCCTAAATGCATCAAATTGTGGACATGTTCGACCCTTTTCTTTTTCACGTTTTTCATTTGCATTTGGGCTCAGGTTCTTTTCAGGTTCGGTTGTTACTGTAAAACCATCTATTGAACATCTATCAAAAATGATGGGATAGGGAGGGTCGAACCATGGTCAAACGACGCATTTCCCCGAAAGAGTCTGTCATGCACAGCTCCCACCTGCTGGCAGCCGGCAGCGCGCTGGAGGTCGAACCGGTCCCGCAGTACGGTCGACCGGGCCCCCTCCTAATTCCCATGAAACTGCTCAACGACCCCTCCGGTCATCAGGGGCAGATGAGCGCGGTCGCCATTCAGCAGCACCTCCCCGACGGGATAGGCCCGCAACGGAAAATCGTCGAGAAAATCTTGGCTGGCCCGGAACACCCGGTGGGCTATGTTCCGCTGAGTGAACAGCTGAAAAACGTGCGGTACACCAGGGCGATTTGGCCTTGTCTGGAGTCCTTGGTTGTGGTTCTCCTGGTGATTCTGCTGAACCCGTTTACGCTCGCTTCTTTGCTCTTTAATTCCCGTGCTACAGACACTGAATTCCTCGAAACAATCGTTCTCTTCCTGGTATTTTCTGGGGGCGTTATAGTTCTCTGGCTTATCCCTATTCTTTGGGCGGGTTTGCTGATCTCTGTGGTGAGTAAAGCAGTACGAAAGATTAGTGCTGCGTTGCGTGAGGGTACGACCTATGAGGATTTCTGGTTTTTCCTCGTGTATAACCGCCCTGTCGACAAGGGCTCCATGTACCGGTACGAGCTGGATGAAGAACCCAATCAGAAAATTATTGGCCCAAAAACACATGCCGCATTGAGCTCTCAGGAGTCGTCATGACCACTAATAACAACCAGCCCATCGAGGACCAGCTGGAGTTCTCGGATGAGCCGGTTCTGCTGATGTCACCGAAGGTCATCCACGGTCGCCCCCGCCCGAGGCTGCGGTGCATCGACAGGGGAGAGGTGCAGGGCATCCTGACCGAGGGCACGTCATCTGCCTGGAAAGTTGGCAAGGTGGTGGGCTATGTTCCCATCGAGAAGTCGCGCGAAACCTTCGACGCGAAGGGCTTCTTCACCGATTGGGACGGCTTCACCTTGTATGTGCTGGGACCGGTACTGCGGATGGCGTTCTGGTCGTCTCTTTTTATCGCGCTGGTGAGTCCGGTGCTCCTCTCCCAGAGCCATATAGAAATCAGTGAAGGCATGGAGCTGGCGCTGATAAATATCTTCGCGCCGTTCTTTTACTTTCCGCCGCTGATTCTGGTTGGGGTCGTTGTAGGAATCTGGTTGCTGTTTCTCAGTGCAGGAAAGTTTCTGAAGGCCGTTGAGGATGCCGTCGAGTCGATGCGCCTGTTCATTGGGCAGCACAAGATTCAGCAGGATTTTCAATTCCGGCTGGTGTACGAGTGCACCCCGCTTGACGGTGGTTCAGCCACGGCGTTGCTGCACCGCATCCTTGAATCGCACCATGAGGAGGAATCATGACCGCCAATAGTAGCCGGGGGATAGCCCCCGCACACTGAACACACAATGTAGACAACACAACAGACACATAACAGCAGACAAGCATTGGAGGAGGTCACCGTGGTGGAGCATAGCGAAGCACCGAAAAACCCTCAGAACCCAACCGAGAAGAGCGATAGCGAGTATCAGCCGCTGTGGGATATGGATCAACCCGCCCCCGAATACTCGGCTTTGCTTCTTCACGGAACGCCGGTTCCCGCACCGACCGGGGATATTCCCGAGCCGGTGAAGGAGGTCCTGGAAATACAGAAGGCTCGTTCTGCATCCGCGCCTGCTGTCCCATCGGTTCCTGCAGCACCTGATTCTGCGGTGCCCAACCCTGCAGCGCCCAATTCTGCGGCGTCTACTCTGGCGGTTTCGGCTCCTGCGCCCTCTGCGCAGGCGGCGAATTTTTTCCCTTCGGCGGAGGGGTACCCGGTGCTGAATCGACCGCTGTATGGCCGCCCGGGCCCCACGATGCGCCGAATGTCCCCCATGGGCACGGATACTGGCGCATCTGCAAACCAGCAGGTGCCAAGTGTGTTTCCTACCTGGCAGGAGGGGAAAGTAGTGGGTACACCGCGACCCATCGGGTATATCTCAGCGACCCCACTTGCGGGCAAGGTGCGTGTATCAGACTTATGGTGGAAAGCCTGGCCTGAGTTCATAGTGCTCTTCTTCGTGGGTGTGGTGTTTAATCCCCTGACTTATCTTCTGCTGGCTACCGTTACAGAGGACCCTCGCTTCGGCGGGTTTGTTTACTATTTCTTCCTGATATTTTCTCTGGCGACATTTGGTCTTCCCCTGTTCTTGTGGGCTGGTGCGCTGATTTTTGCGCTACTCCGAGTGAGCCGAAAGTATCGGGCGCTGAAGTGGAAGGCCATGCCTCTCGGGTCGTTCTGGTTCTACCTGGTGTATGACCGCCTGCCTAGGGACTCCGAGGAAATGCAGGGAATCCTGGGTGCAGCGTCTTCGATGTCTTCGGTGGCGTCAGCCCCTCAGCCGCTGAGTGCCCCGAGCCCTACCTCAAGCTCTGATCCAAACTCAGCGGATGTATCGTAGTCGACTTCCCGTGAGCCCCTGGACTCTGGTAGCGCTGAACCCCCGGCAGTGTTAACACGTGTGTGTTGGCGCTTGTCGGGGGCTTTTTCTCAGCTTTTATCAGGCAGGTTTCAAGGGACTGCCCAGCGCCCGCTGGTACGGTGGTGCCACTAGGAGTATGTCTGGTAAGCGAAGGAGACGACCATGGCAGACCGCCCCACTGAAAAGAAGGAAACTGCAAAGAAGGACGAGGCGTACCAGCCCCTCTGGGACACCGACCAGTCCGTCCCGGAATACATGACGCTACTCATGGGCGAGCAGACGCAGAAAAATGAAGACGCTGAGCTATATGAAGAATCCGACGACGAAGAGCTAGAACACCCCGACCCCGATTATGAATACGTCTACCCGGGTGCCCCCAAGCGCTACGACTCCGCGCGGAAAGACTCAGAAGACGAACCCGAAGACTCTCATGACACCGACAAAATCGACGAGCCGGAAGACACCTCAGAAGATACCTCAGAAGACACCCCGGAAGATACTCACGAATCTCGCAAGGACGACGAGGCGAACCACCCGGTAGCGCTCGCCTCCACTGAACAGGCTCAGCAAGAGCAGGCTCAGGCAACGCACGCCTACGGCGAGTACGTTCGGCTGGAACACCTCGGTCTGCAACCGGGCGCTATTCTGCCGGTCATCCCCGACCCGCTCTTCGGCACCCCCGACTCAAAACTCATCGAAATGCGCCTACTGGACCGCTCCCACGACGAGTCCGCACCCATGCAGGCGTGCGCTGCCCACCTGAACCCGGTCAAGGTTGAGGAGAACCCCATATCGCGGGCAGCAATGATCCAGCCGGTAGGCTACGTTCCCATCAATAATCCGTTTGCTGGCTCCAACATTGAAGAGATCGAGAGTCAGCGCACATTCTGGAAGACCGTGCTTATTGTCCTGCTGATACTGAACCCGTTTGTGCTGGTTCCTCTGGTGAGTATGTTCGATAGTAGTGCTGGCATGTCGATGCTGTTCTTCTTCATCATTATCGGTCTGGGATCGTTGTTTGTGGTGCCGATCCTATGGATTGTGGGTATTGTTCAGGCGGTGAAGCGTAAGAATCAGCTGAGGGAACTCCTCCAGAAAATAGAGACGGCACATGCCGAGTTCTGGTACTACCTGGTGTACAACCGCCTGCCGGAAGGCTACACGGGCGTCAATGGCTTCACGAAGGAAGAAGAGGATTCTTTCTCGGTGTACGAGTTTCTGAAAAAGCAAGAACACGCAAAGCTACGTGAGTCTGCAACACAGCGCGAGGCCTCCGCACTACATGAGCCCGCCGCGCATCCTGCGCTCGCTGATGAAGAGAAACAGGACTAACCTCGGTCAGCCCACACCGTATAACGACCTGCCCCTCCACGTACGTAACACCGCGTGGAGGGGCAGGGGCGTCTTTTTTGTGTCATATTCGGGTTTCTTCGTCTGTTGTCCGGCGAGGGTTAATATTCCATTTACTTTGCCTTGATAGGGTGAAACCATCACGAGCGTTGCGACCAAGTAGAGCGAGGCGGGCACCCTCCGAGAACGGCGAGTTAGCCTGCCGCCGCACCTCAACGATTAGCTGTATCCACTCATCGATAGATTAAGGAAAAGAACGATGTCCCAGAACCCGAACCCTGAACAGTACAACCAGTACTCCCAGCAGGCACCCTCCTACTCGCAGGCGCCGGGTCAGCAGCCCAACGGTTACGTAGTCTCCTCCAAGGACGACCAGAACATGGCGATGCTCGCGCACCTGGCTTCTGCAATTCTGTCTCTGCTGTCCTTCGCATCCGCAAGTATTCTCGCGCCGCTGGTCATGTGGTTCATCTACAAGGACAAGCCCGGTTACTCCTTCACTAAGGAAGCATCCCGCCGCGCGTTCAACTTCAACTTCTCCCTGTGGGTCATCAGCATGGCTTCCTGGCTGCTGATTATTCTGACCTTCGGCATCCTGGGCATCATCCTGTGGGTCGTCCCGATGGTTGTGGCTATCCTGATGGTTATCTTCCACAGCCTGGCTGCTCTGGCCGCAAACCGCGGTGAGCAGTACACCTACCCGATGACCTTCATCGAGATCATCAAGTAGTCTTCATAAGCTCATACCGGTAGCGCCCCCGTCCAAATATCGGATGGGGGCGTTGCCGTGCCCGGTGAGGCTCACCGGCACCGTATCCGGCACGCCTACCGCCCCGTCACACGGGACTTAAAGGGGCGGGCACGGTATCATTAGAAGAGGTGTGCCTACCCGGATCATGAGGCGGTAGGTCGCCGCCGCGCCGTGAAATCCGGTGCGTATCTTCAAGGCTTTCAAGGAGCACAAAAATGTCAGCTGTCGTGATTGTGGGCGCCCAGTGGGGCGATGAGGGTAAGGGTAAGGCAACCGACCTGCTCGGCCCCCGCGTAGACTACGTGGTCAAGCCCAACGGCGGTAACAACGCCGGTCACACCGTGGTGGTGAACGGCCAGAAGTTTGAGCTGAAGCTGCTGCCCGCGGGTATTCTGAGTGATAACGCCGTCCCCGTGATTGGTAACGGCGTGGTTGTTAACCCCGAGGCTCTTTTCGCTGAGATTGACGGCCTTGAGGCCCGCGGCGCTGACACCTCCCGCCTGAAGATTTCCGCTAACGCACACCTGGTCGCACCCTACCACCAGACCATGGACAAGGTGACCGAGCGTTTCCTCGGCAAGCGCGCTATCGGCACCACCGGCCGCGGTATCGGCCCCGCCTACATGGATAAGGTTGGCCGCCTCGGCGTGCGTGTTCAGGACATCCTGGACGAGTCGATCCTGCGTCAGAAGGTTGAAGGCGCACTGCGCCAGAAGAACGAACTGCTGGTGAAGGTCTACAACCGCCGCCACGTTGAGGTTGACGAGATCGTCGAGTACTTCATGTCTTACGCTGAGCGTCTGAAGCCGATGATTGTGGACACCACCCAGCTGCTGAACAAGGCACTGGACGAGGGTAAGACCCTGCTGATGGAGGGTGGCCAGGCAACCTTCCTGGACGTTGACCACGGCACCTACCCGTTCGTGACCTCCTCCAACCCGACCTCCGGCGGTGCGTGCGTCGGTTCGGGTGTGGGCCCGACCCGCATCTCCCGCGTGATCGGTATTCAGAAGGCGTACACTACCCGCGTGGGTGCTGGCCCCTTCCCGACCGAGCTGTTCGATGAGATGGGCGAGTTCCTGCGCACCACCGGCGGCGAGTTCGGTGTGAACACTGGCCGCCCGCGTCGTTGCGGCTGGTACGACGCCGTGCTGGCGCGTCAGGCTGTGCGCATCAACGGTTTCACCGACCTGTTCATCACCAAGCTGGACGTTCTGACCGGCCTGGATAAGATCCCGGTCTGCGTGGCTTACGACGTTGACGGTGTGCGCCACGACGAGATGCCGATGACTCAGACTGAGTTCCACCACGCTAAGCCGATTTTCGAGTACTACGACGGCTGGACTGAGAACATTTCGGATGCGAAGAGCCTGGATGAGCTGCCCGAGAACGCCCGCAAGTACGTGCTGAAGCTGGAAGAGATTTCCGGCTGCCGTATCTCCGCGATTGGTGTGGGCCCGGATCGTGACCAGACTATTGTGGTTCGCGACCTCATCAACGAAGACTAAGCGCAATAGCTCAATACGCGAAAGCCCCCGGAGGCTACCTTACAGGTGCCTTCCGGGGGCTTTTCGTATGCCGGGTGCACGCGCGGTGCATGTGACCGGGCGGGGCGTGTGCCGTATGCTGGAAAGAGCGCCTCGCACACGTGGCGCCACAGCGTTCAGAGGAGTACAACGATGACCTACATTACCGGAGCCATCTACCCCAGCGGAGACCGCATCCGCGTAGGCACACCCGAAGAAGAAACCCTCAACGCCTACCAGCAGCCCAACACCGCCGTAGCCCTCGGATACGCCAACGCCAACATCCACGAACTACACGCCCTGCAAGAAACCTTCAACCTGCACGAACTCGCCATCGAAGACGCCGGACGAGGCCACCAGCGCGCCAAACTAGAACGATACGGCGACTCCCTCTTCACCGTCATCCGCCCCGCCATCTACCTCGACAAAGAAGAAGAAGTGCGCCTCAGCGAACTGCACCTCTTCACCGGCCCCCGCTACACCCTCGCACTCGTCCGCGACGAACAACGCAGCAACCAGCGCATCAACGACCAGTTCAACCTGCTCTACGCCACCCCCGACGCATCCCCCGCCCGACTGCTGCACCGCATCCTCGACAGCACCGTCGACGGGTACGCACCCGTGCTCGATGGCCTCGAAAACGACAACGACGAAATCGAAGACATCCTCTTCTCCACCAACGAGCGGCGAGACGCCAACTCCCTCGCACAGCGCATCTACGAACTGCTCAACCAGGTCATCGACTTCCAGCGTGCCTGCCGACCCCTCGAATCCATGATTGGCCGCATTATCGAAGGGATGCGCACCGGCGCGCTCGACCCCTCACCCTACCCGGGCGTATCCGACGAAGAAAAGAACGAAGAAGCGGTCGAGCTCGCCCGGCAATTCCGCAACGTGCTCGACCACGTAACCCAAACAAAAGAACGCCTCGAAGACCTTCGCAGCTCCCTCGAAAACGCCCTGCGCGTGCACGACACCCTGCTCGGTCAGCAGCAGAACGACGACACCAAGAAAATCTCCGCCTACGCGGCGCTGCTCATGGTGCCCACCATCGTTGGCTCCGTGTACGGCATGAACTTTGAGGTCATGCCTGAACTCAAATGGGAGTTCGGTTACCCCGCCGCGCTGCTACTCATGGTGGGCTCCTGCCTGCTCCTCTACTGGTTCTTCAAGAAGAACAAATGGCTCTGATATGCGCGTATGCCGCATAAGGCATACACGATATACCTTATGCGGCGCGGTCGTACTGGGCACGCATCGCGCGGCGGCAATCACGACGCTCACGTTTGAACTTCTTACACACAGCCTTCGAATCGGCAAACATGTAGAAGTCCTCCGGCTCAGCCGACAGACCCAAAGTTGACAGCTCAACCAGCGACAGCATCGCGTAGAACATCTCACGGCGCAGCTCAAAATTGCAGGCGCCCGGAGCGGACTCCACCGCAAACACGCCGCCGGTGCACTCCAGCGCGCGCATCGCACAGTGCTGAGTCCACAGGTCACCATTGACCGGGCTCACGCCCAGGCGAGTCAATGCCAGGCCGGTACCCTGCACACGCTCAAAGCGCAGGCACATCTCCAAGTCCTTTTCCAGGGGGAACACGAACAGCAGAGCGTTCTGCGCCGCCGCACGCAGCTCAGCCAGGTTCGCCTCGTAACCGGAAGCACCCTGAGTCAGGTGACGCATCACGCGGCCCATCGTCGAAGACGCCGGCGCGTTGCGGAAACACGAACCGTCAGCCACCAGCTGCTCCAGAATGCCGCGGAGCTCCTCCACGTTGAAACGCTCCATACGGACGATGGTGCCCGCCTGCATCAGCAGGTTGAACTCTGCATCACGGCACAGCTGCTCATCGGCGGTGCAGGAAATCTCTGCGTTTGCGTACTGGCTCTCGTGAGTGGTGTTTTCCATGACCGTTCCTTCCGTAGATGCTGAATCAACCTAGCGGCAACACCGCAGGAGACGGCGTGCCCGGTTGGAAGGATCGTCCCTTCCAACACCTACACTCTATGAGCGACCCCTGACACGATAAGCAGTTTTTAATCTACCCCGGGGTAAAACTGGGAAAATTCTGAAAAATTCTGAAACCACCCGTGAAACCCAGTGAAACCGCTCATGAAACCTAGCGAAACAGAGAAAACCGGGTGCCCCCACAGTCGGGAACACCCGGTCACTCATACGGAGTAAGACGGCGCAACTAGCGCTGACGGTACAGCAACCACAGCATATACACGCCACCCAACGCGCCCGTCACCAGGCCCACCGGAATCTGGAACGGCGCCAACGCACGAGCCGACACAAAATCAGCCAGCACCAAAATTACCGAACCCAGCAACGCCGAATGCCACATCGCCATACCCGGAGTGTTCCACAGGCGGCGCGCAATCTGCGGGGCAACCAGCGCCAAGAAACCAATCGGGCCGGCAACAGAAATCGCCACAGCCACCAGGAGTACGGCGGCCGCCACCAGCATGTTCACGGTCCTCTTCACCGGCAGACCCAAACCCGCTGCCAAATCGTCGCCGAGCTCCAAGACGCGCAGGCGATGCGTCAGCATCAGCACCAGCGGAATAGCCACCAGCAGCAGCACCGCCTGCACCGACATCTGATTCCACGACAGCGCATTCAGCGAACCGTGCTGCCAGGTCTTCGCCGCCTCCGCCTTCTCCAAATCACCGCGCGTAATCAGGTAATCATTCACGGAACTGAGCATCGCACTCACCGCAATACCAATCAGCACCATTTTCTGACCCATCGTTGCACCACCGCGCACACCCGCCAGAAGCATCACCACAGCCGCCGTCGCAAAACCGCCAATAATAGCGCCCAGGCCCATACCCACGCCGGTAGAACTCAACGACCCAATCAGCACCACAGACAGGGCCCCGGTCGCCGAACCCACCGTGAAGCCGATAATATCCGGCGAACCCAGAGCATTACGGGAAACGGACTGAAAAATAGCGCCCGACAAACCCAAAGCCGCACCCACCACCACGGCGGCAAGCATACGCGGCAGACGCTGATTCAACACCAGCTGACGCTCAATCTCCGTGCCCTCACCCTGAAAAATCAGGCGAAACACCTGATCAGGGCTCATCTGATAACTACCAAACACCAGGGAGGCGACCGCCGCCACCACAAGCACCGCCACCACCAGCAGAGTACGCGGAATAGGGGTGCGGTAACGCCCAGGGATACGCACAGACCCGGCAACAGCAGACCCGGCTACAGAACGAGACACAACGCTCACAATAAAACCTCTCAGAAACCGGGGCCTACAAACCAGATACGCCAGTCGAACCAGACGAACCACGCGCAACAGGGCGCTGAGCACGATGCGGACCGTGCTCCGACGCATGAGCCGGACCCGATTCATCGTGCGCCTGCGCCTTCTCACCCATGCGGCCCTTCTTCGCACCGCGCGCACCCGTACTCAACCGCAGCACCAGAACCATCAGCACCGGGGCACCAATAAAGGCGGTCACAATACCCACTTCAAGCTCACTCGGCATCACCAGAACGCGACCCAAAATATCGGAGGCAAGTACCAATACCGGGCCGTACACCAGCGACAGCGGCAGAACGCGCGCAATATCGGAACCCACCAGCAGACGCACCACATGCGGCACGACCAGACCCACAAAACCAATCGGGCCCGCAACCGCAGTCGCCGCACCACACAGCGCCATAATCGCAATAATCGTCGCGCCACGGACCAATGTCACCGGCACACCCAGGCCAGCTGCCGCATCCTCACCGAGTGCCAGGGCACGCAGAGGACCAATCAGCATGAAAGAGAGCACCAAACCCAATGCCACAAAGGGCAGCGCAGACAGCACCTGCTCAAAGGTGCGGTTCTCCAGCGAACCCACCACCCAGAAACGGTGCGAATCAAAAGCCTTCGAATTAAACATCGTGATAATGCCGGTAATCGTGCCCAGGCAAGCGTTCACCGCCACACCAGTCAGCACCAGACGCGCCGTCGAATCCAGGTTCGGTTTAGAATCCACCAGGCCCATGACGAACACCAGCGCCGCTGCCAGACCCGAACCCAGTAGAGCCAGCCACAGCTGAACGAACGGGGAGGACACCCCAAAAACGCCCACACCCACCACCACGGAGGCGGCAGCACCCGAGTTCACACCCAGCAGACCCGGCTCAGCCAGCGGGTTACGGCTCAACGCCTGCATGAGCACACCCGACACCGCCAACGCGGCACCCACCAGCAACGCCGCGGCGGTACGCGGGGCACGCTTCGCCCAAATCAGCTTCGACTCAATAGTGTTCGCCTCCGGGTGGAGGAAACCGTCAATGGAGCGATCCAGGGGGAACATGCGCGAACCCACCGCAAACGACAGGGCGCAAAGCAGCACCAGCAGAACGCCGCCAATAATGAGCGCAACCGCCAGACGCGAGATAGACTTGCCGCCCTGACCGCCCGAGGAGGCGCCAGATACGGCGTCCGAAGAAGCGGAGAGGGCACGAATTTTCGCCAGGGAGGCAGCGCTGACGGTGGAGCCTTCGCTGACGGCGGGTCCGGAAGGGGTGGTGGTCTGTGGGGTCATATGCCTTGGAGGTGGTGGGGGAGCGGTGCGCTCCCGTGCGGACGGAGGATGCTTAACGTATCAATAGATGAGTATTAAGTATCGCATATGCATATATGAGGTTATCCTAATAAAATGGCAAATATGACGAATAAGATCACCCGCCGCTCCTTCGGCGCACTCGCACTCGGTTCCTTCGGTGCCCTCGCCCTGGCGGCATGCGGCTCCTCCAACACTTCCGGCTCTTCCTCCGCGTCTGCTTCTGCGACCGGTAAGAAGGTGGCACCCTCCGCCCTGCCCTCCGGCATGGGCACCACCACCGTTGACGGCGAATTCCCCCGCACCGTCAAGCACTTCCGCGGTGAAACCACCATCAAATCCGCACCCTCCAAGGTCGTGATTCTCTCCACCGGTCAGCTCGACGGCGTGCTCTCCCTGGGCATCGTACCCGTCGGCGCGGCAACTGCCGGTGACGCCGACCTGGTCCCCACCTACCTGAAGACCAAGTTCTCCGATAAGTCCGCAGAGCTCGACAAGATTGCCAAGGTCGGCAAGCGCACCGACCCGGACGTTGAGGCCATCGCAAACCTCAAGCCCGACCTGATCCTCATCAACAACACCAACAAGAAGGACGAGCTGTACGAGTCCCTCGCCAAGATCGCGCCGACCGTGGTCACCGAGGGTACCGGCATTAACTGGAAGCAGGACTTCCTGCTGATTGCCGCCGCGCTGGGTACCACCGAGAAGGCTGAGAAGCTTATGGAGGAGTACACCACCAAGGCGAAGTCGGTCGGTCAGAAGGCCGGCACCGAGAAGACCTTCTCCTTCCTGTACGCTTCCGCTGACCGCACCCGCATCTTCGCGAAGTCCTCGTTCGTGGGCTCCATCTGCCAGGATGCGTCCCTGGCACGCCCCGCAGCTGCGCAGGTTGAGAAGACTTCCATCGACCTGAGCTCCGAGCAGCTTGACCAGGCTGACGGCGATTACCTGTTCTACGGTGTGCAGGGCGGTGACGAGTCTAAGCTGACCGGTGAGGCGCTGTGGAGCACCCTCAAGGCTGTTACCGAGAAGCGCGCGCACAGCGTGGATTCTGATATGTTCTTCCTGAACGCTGGCCCGGCTGCCGCGCTTGGCGTTCTGGAGACCATTGAGAAGGCGCTCTAAAGGCTCTAGCCTCTCGTAGAGATTTGTAGAGAATCACTGAGTTCCACCAAGAATCACTGAAGCCCCGCATTCTTGCCTCTCATGCCCGTGCATGAGGGTGAGGAAGCGGGGCTTTCTGCACGCTGTGCACCTGTTTTTTGCCCGCCGGATGCACTTGTGACCGGATTCGGTGCGCGTCCGCCCGAAATAGGGTCTAATGGGGGTAGAAGGCGTAGCGGTACCG
This sequence comes from Rothia sp. HMSC062H08, assembly GCF_001810775.1. Classification (NCBI taxonomy): domain Bacteria; kingdom Bacillati; phylum Actinomycetota; class Actinomycetes; order Micrococcales; family Micrococcaceae; genus Rothia; species Rothia sp. HMSC062H08. Next base: position 146,789 of record NZ_KV802674.1, on the reverse strand, counting down.
TTGCCCGCGCCTGACACACCGAACCTTCCACACCGATTAATTCACCGACGAAATGAGCACGTAATGCCGAAGAATAAGCCCTCCGAAGAGACCCTGGCGCAGGTACGCCGCGTCATCGACGCACTCAACGAGCGTGGCGCCCGCAAGCAGGCAATCCGCCTGAAGGTGACCCGCCCCGATGCACCGCTGCCGCAGACTGCTTCCAAGTTTGGTGGCCGCCCCTACCTGCCCGCCGGGGAGTCTGCGCCGACCAATGAGAAAGGTGAGCCGCTGGGCATGATCGCGCAGATTAACTGTGCCGACCTGCCCGAAAATGATATCTACCCAGCAACCGGTCTGCTGCAGTTCTGGATTAACCCCAACGACGAAAAGTGCTTGTGGGGTTACGACTACAAGAACCCGCTTTCGCAGAAAAACCACCGCGTGGTCTACTACGAGACGTTGGATGAGCCGAACCCGGATGCCCCCTTCCCGACCGTGAATTGGGATAAATACGATTGGCCTCTGGGCCCCGAGGGCGAGGACGTTTCTGAGGCGACCACCGAGTACGCACTTGCCTTCGAGACCTGGGAACAGAGCTTCCTGGACGGTGGCCTCGAAATCTACGACCAGTTCGCTGATGCCTGGGATGAAATGTACCCGGACCAGAAGCTTCCCGAGAACCCGAACGCACGCGATAACGCCTCCTACAACCTGCTGGAGCCCTTCGAATCGGAGGAGAGGGATTACTCGTATATTGGCGGCTACCCTTCGTTCGCGCAGGGTGACCCGCGCGATGAGTTTGAGGAGCTGCGCGGCCACTCGGTGAACCTGCTGACTATCGAGTCGGAGTGGGGCGAGGATGCTGAGGAGGACGTGTACGTGATATGGAGTGATGCCGGTGCAGCGAACTGGCTGATTACCCCGGAGGCACTTGCCGCCCGCGACTTCTCGCAGGTCGTCTTTGAGTGGGCTTGCAGCTAGACACCGTATTACTTTCACATCATCAATGAGGAGACTCTAAAATGCTCGACAACAAGCCGTTCAAGGACATCGAGAAGCAGGCGAAGCACGTTATCGACCTGCTCAACCAGGAGGGTGCCCGCAAGAAGGCTATCGCGCTGAAGCCCTTCGTTCCCGCCGATCCCTTGCCGCAGACTGCCTCCAAGTTTGGTGGCCGCCCCTACCTGCCCGCTGGCGAGTCCGCACCGACCAATGAGAAGGGTGAGCCGCTGGGTATGATTGCGCAGATTAACTGCGCTGACCTGCCCGAAAACGACCTGTACCCCGCCACCGGTCTGCTGCAGTTCTGGATGGACCCGAACGACGAAGAATGCCTGTGGGGTTACGACTACGAGAACCCGCTCTCTCAGAAGAATCACCGCGTCGTCTACTACGAGACGTTGGGCGAACCGAACCCGGACGCCCCGTTCCCGAACGTGGACTGGGACGAAGGCGGTTGGCCCATTGGCGGTTTCGACTGTGAGAGCGGCCCGCTCGAAATTGAGTACGGCATGACCTTTGAGGTGCGTGAGCAGGGTGTGACCGCATCCGGCTACGACTACTATGACCTCTTTGGCAAGAAATGGGATGAAACCTACCCGGATGAGTTGCTGCCCGAGGCGCACAAAAACCCGTATAAGAACCAGCCTCGCCGCGAAGCTATCTACGAGCTGACGGACCCCTTCGAGTCGGATGAAGAGTACTCCCACGTGGGCGGATACCCGTACTTCGTGCAGAATGACCCGCGTGACGAGTTCAAGGAGCTGCGCGGCCACACGGTGAACCTGCTGACTATCGTCTCCGAGTCGGAGAACGAGGAGAACGAAGACGAAGAAATCGAGATCATGTGGGGTGATGCCGGTGCGGCGAACTGGCTGATTACTCCGGAGACGCTTGCCGCCCGCGATTTCTCGCAGGTCGTCTTTGAGTGGGCCTGCGGCTAAGTAAGGTCTTGGCTGAGTAGCCGCAGGGGAGGGAAATAGAGAATAACCGCTCTATTTCCCTCCCCTTTTTGTGTACCTTTTATCGGGCACTTCTAAGCAGCGCGATACTTACGGTTCTTACTACGCGGCGGAGCCGTCGGGACAATCAGCTTCGCCTCCACAAGACTGCGCAGGTCATTCGTAATGGAGGTACGTGAAGCGCCCCGACCCCAATGTTCTTGGATATACGCCGTGGAAACAGCCTCGCCCTGTGCGCGCAGGCCGCGCACAATACCAGCCTGGCGTTCGCTGAGACCATCAAGCGACACGTCGACTCCCGTCGGTTCGACGGCGTCGGCTGAATCTTTGCCCGTGGAATGGGTTGCTTGCTGAGTCTTATCCTCAGGTGTGGTCTTCTGTTCCGTAGAAGACACATCCTGTGGGGGTTGCATCAGAGTGACCTGCACATAGAGTAGACGGTCAGCAAACTGGGGAGCGGGCAGACCCGCCTCCTTCAGCGCGCGCAGAACCGTGGGAATACCCGAAGCCCTGTTCTCCGCAATCAAACGCCCCGTCGCCGGGTCGGGCAGGTCAGTCAGAATGCTCGCCAGGTAGCTATTGCGGGTTGAAGAAACACCGGGCTGACCAAAATCTCGGATAGTCACGGCACCGTAAATACCACCCGGGCTACGCACCACCAGGCGGTTGGTGTAGAGCTCAACCTGCACCTGCGAGCCGCGCGCACCCGGCGAGTAGTCGCGGTGCATGAGGGCGTTAACCAGGAGCTCACGGATAGCCTCCAGCGGATACTCGTAGCGCTCAACCCGCCCGATACCGCTGCTGTTGAGACCCTCCATCGTGGACGTTTTGCGCATATTGCGAACCAAAACGCCCATCGCTTCATCCAGCATGGAGGGGATAGGCCCGGTACAGCTGTGATTGTCTAGGAAACGTCGACCGTCCTCGGTGACCTCACCGAGTTCTTCACCGGGAAGAACAACGACGCTCATCATCAGCTGCGGGAAGAACGCCTGCGGGTAGGAGCCCATGGCGAGAAGCGCCCCAAGAGTGGGCACTTCTCGACCCTCAGAATCGATGCGCAGAATGCGTGCCTGCAGAAGAACCTCACGGTCAGAAAGCGCCGCAAAAACGCGAGGCTGTTCTTCGCGGAGGCGGGCAACGTAGGCGCTGACGAGGGTGGGTGAGAGGTCCTTGAAGCTTGCCTCGCTGACGAGTTCCTCGTCGTAGCGGGGCTGACTGCGGTTCTCTAGGAGGCGGTCAATCTCGTACTTGGTGAGGCGAATATCGGCCTCGCCGACGCGCTGGTAGGAGCCGTTGTACATGCCGTGTGTTTCGATGTAGTAGGGCTTCTGCGTCGGGTCGCCGGGGAGTACGTCGATGCGCACGATACGGTGCTGCTCATCTGCCGCCTCAATTTGAATATCTACCGGGGGTCGAGGCGTGATCTTGGAACGGATTGCCTCAACGGATGCGTCGTGGACTGCCTGTGCATTGAAACCTTCAACCGGTTGCAGACCCTCTGCCGGGTCGGTCAGGCCAAGAAGGATGGTGCCACCGTCGCCGTTAGCGAAGGCGCTAACGGTTTCAAGAACGGACTTAGGGAACCCGCCAGCGGCAGCTTTGACTTCTACCCGCCCGTTTTCAGCCCGGTTATGGCGTAGGTTTTTGATGAGTTCGGCGGTGTTTGTTTCCATGCATGCTCCCGATGGCTACTTCTTGGTGAACGTCATAGCAACGTCATAACAGCATCATAACAATTTCTGTTATGAAGTTGTTATGATCCTGCGATAATGTTGTTATGATGCGATATTTTCCTCGCGCCTTGAACCTTGAAAACCCCGGATTTGCAAGCTAAAACCGGGTATTTTGCCGGCGCTGATTGAGCGCGCATCATAACAGCCGTCATAACAACTTCTGTTATGACAGCTGATATGATGCCCCGTCATAATCCGCAATAAACGACATATAGGTACCCGCACTTGGTGCACCCCGCCGCCGGTGGCACAGTATAAAGTCGAGCCACTATCGACTCCCCGCACACAGGCGGGCAGATACACCAGGAGCAAACCAATGGCTGAACACACTTTCGGCTTCCGCACCCGCGCACTACACGCGGGCGGCACCCCCGACGCCGAGCACGGTGCCCGCGCGGTCCCCATCTACCAGACCACCTCCTTCGTCTTCAAAGACGCTGACGACGCCGCGAACCTCTTCTCCCTGCAGAAGTACGGCAACATCTACTCGCGCCTGTCCAACCCGACCGTCGCCGCGCTGGAGGAGCGCATCGCCTCCCTCGAAGGCGGTATCGGCGCGGTGGCCACCGCCTCCGGCATGGCTGCCGAGTTCATCACCTTCGCGGCGCTCTGCCAGCAGGGCGACCACATTGTTGCCTCCTCGCAGCTGTACGGCGGCACCGTCACCCAGCTGGACGTGTCCCTGCGACGCTTCGGCATTGAGACCACCTTCGTTCCCGGCACCGACCCCGCCGACTACAAGGCGGCACTGACCGAGAACACCAAGGCAATCTACACCGAGGTTGTCGCCAACCCCTCCGGCGAGGTTGCCGACCTGGAGGGCCTCGCAGAGGTCGCCCACGAGGCCGGCATCCCGCTGGTCGTGGACGCCACCATCTCCACCCCCTACCTGATTCGCCCCCTCGAGCACGGCGCGGACATCGTTATCCACTCGGTCACCAAGTTCCTGGGCGGCCACGGCACCACCCTCGGCGGTGTCGTCGTCGAGTCCGGCCGCTTCAACTGGGGCAACGGCAACTTCCCGTCCATGACCGAGCCCGTGCCCTCCTACAACGGCGTGTCCTGGTGGGGTAACTTCGGCGAGTACGGCTTCCTCACCAAGCTGCGTTCCGAGCAGCTGCGTGACTTCGGCCCGTCGCTGAGCCCGCAGGCCGCGTTCAACCTGTTGCAGGGCGTTGAGACTCTGCCGCAGCGTATGGACGCGCACCTGGCGAACGCTAAGCAGGTTGTCGCATGGCTGGTTGAGGATGAGCGCATCGCCTACGTGAACTACGCCGGCTTGGAAGACCACCCGCACCACGAGCGCGCGAAGAAGCTGCTGCCGCTGGGCGTCGGTTCCGTGTTCTCCTTCGGTGTGAAGGCGACCGAGAAGGCCTCGGGCCGCCTGGTCGGCGGCGAGTTCATCGGTGCGCTGCAGCTGGCAAGCCACCTGGCGAACATTGGTGACTCCCGCACCCTGGTTCTGCACCCGGGTTCGACCACGCACCAGCAGCTGTCGCGTGAGCAGCTTGAGGCTGCCGGCGTGGGCGAGGATCTGATCCGCATTTCGGTGGGTCTGGAAGATGTGGAAGACATCATCTGGGACCTGGACCAGGCGCTGACCTACGCGACCGGCCTGAACCACGCCGGTGAGCGTGTGGGCGAGTCCAGCGCGGACAAGCTCGTGGAGGCTGAGGAGGCGGTTGCCGCCGCTAAGGCCGCCGAGGACGCTGCCGCCGCTGAGGCTGCTGCTGGCGCATCCTGCTCCCTGCCTACTACCACTCAGGAGGAGAAGTAATGACTGAGAAGCGTACCTGGGTGGGTCCTTCCGCCCCTGAGCGTCTGAACATTCTGCGTAATACCCGCACGATTGCGATTGTGGGTATGAGCGATAAGATTTCGCGTGCCTCGTACTTTGTGGCAACGTATCTGCAGTCGGCGTCGCCGTACAAGCTGTATTTTGTGAACCCGATTCTGGCGGCGAAGGGCAAGCTTGTGCTGGGTCAGCCGGTGTACCCGTCGCTGCAGGACCTGCCGGAGGTCCCGGATCTGGTGGAGATTTTCCGCCGTAATGAGGACCTGCCGGGCGTGGTTCAGGAGGCTGTGGATCTGGGCGCGAAGACCGTCTGGATGCAGCTGGGCTCCTGGAGCGAGGAGGCTGCCGCGATTGGTGAGGCTGCCGGCCTGAACGTGGTGATGGATAAGTGCGTGAAGATTGAGCATGCGCGTTTCCACGGTGGCCTGCACCTGGCTGGTTTCAATACGGGCGTGATTTCTTCGAAGCGTCAGGTGCTGTCGAAGTAAGCAGCCTGTGCTGTATAAGCCGCTGCGGCTTGTAATTACAAAAAATCAGGCGCTCGTTAGCGTTTGAACGGAAGGGGCGTACCCGGGGTGATTCCCGGGTGCGCCCCTCCTTCTATACCCGGTGTAATACCCGTGTAATGCCCGGCAGGGCATCCGGCGTGTTTGGGCGAGATTGAGGGCGCAGCATCGCCCCTAGTGGAGGGCAGTTCAGCTTTAAGGTAAACCTACCCTTATGTTCTGGGGTGCTGAGCCGGTATCCTAGTGTGGAGCCCGGCGGCCGGTACTCAGCACACACGCGTACCGACCGCCGGGTTTTCCTCTCTTGCAGATTGTGACGGAATATTATGTTGAATTCTCTCGGGTTGGGAATAGCTGTAGGATAGCCAGCGTTGTACCCGCAGAGTAAGGGGCACACCGCATGATGCCCCAGGGTTATCGCAAGGTGACAACCTGCACCTACAAGAGCATCGACTACGACGCAAAGGAAGAACCATGTCCGCAATGATTAACCGCCGCACCGTCCTCGCAGGCACCGCCTTCACCGGCCTGGCTGCACTGCTCGCAGCGTGCGGTTCGTCCAGCAGCACCTCCGCATCCAGCACTAACAAGCTGGAGGCTATCAAGTCTGCTGGCAAGATTCGTGTGGGCCTGGAGGGTACCTACCGCCCCTTCTCCTTCCACGAGTCCAACGGCACCCTGGTCGGCTTCGAGAAGGAAATCGCCGACCTGATTGCCAAGGACCTGGGCGTGACCGCCGAGTTCGTCGAGACCCCCTGGGATTCGCTGATTGCCGGTGTGGACGCTGACCGCTACGACATTGTCATTAACAACGTCTCCGCAACCGATGAGCGTAAGCAGAAGTACGACTTCTCCGTACCCTACCTGTACTCCGAGCCGAAGGTTGCTGTGAAGAAGGATTCTTCCCTGCAGAACGTGAGCGAGATTTCCGGCCACTCCTCGGCGCAGTCTGAGACCTCGAACTTCCGCAAGATGGTGGAGGCGAAGGGCGCCTCGATCGTGGTTGTTTCCGGTTTCGACGAGGCCATCGAGCAGGTCCTCTCGGGCCGCGCCGAGATGACCGCGAACGACTCCGTGTCCTTCGCTGAGTACTTCAAGGAGCACCCGGACGCTAACCTGCGCCTGCTCTCCGGTGACCTGGGTACCGGCAGCAACTCCTCCATCCTGATGGCTAAGGGCCAGGACGCCCTGCGCAACGCTATCGACGAGTCGCTGAAGAAGCACCTGCAGAACGGTGACATCAAGGCGATTTACGAGAAGTACGTGGGCGAAGACCTCTCCCCGAAGAACTAATACTTTCTATAAGGAGCTGAGTTCCGTTCATGGAACGCTACCTGAATCTTTGGGCTGAGTCCCTGCCTCAGCTGCTGGCCTCGACGGTGGCAGTGACCATTCCGCTGTCGCTGATTTCGTTCGCGGTGGCGCTGCTGGTCGGCATTGTGTCTGCTGGCGCGCGTACGAGCCGTTTTGCGCCGGTGAACTGGCTGGCGTGGGTGTACATTTGGGTTTTCCGTGGCACCCCGCTGCTGGTTCAGCTGTTCATCGTCTTCTACGGCCTGCCGAAGGTCGGTATCGCACTGGACGTATGGAGTGCCGCGATCATCACGATGAGCCTGCACACCGGCGCGTACGTGGCGGAAACCTTCCGCTCCGCGGTGGCGGCTATTCCCCGTGGCCAGTTTGAGGCGGCGGCAACCCTGAACTTCACCCGCATGCAGACCCTGCGCCACGTGGTGATTCCGCAGGCGGTGCGCATCGCGCTGCCGAACCTGGGCAACAACTTTATTGACCTGATTAAGGGCACTTCGCTGGTGTCGGTTATTTCGATGGTTGACCTGTTCCAGACCGGTAAGCAGATCGCGTCGCGTACCTTCGAGCCGCTGGCAATGTACTCCGAAGTCGCCATTATTTACCTGGTGATTTTCACTCTGCTGACCGCCGCGCAGTCGGCGCTGGAGAAGTACAGCAACCGTTACGTGAGGAGCAACAATGCTTAGCGTTGATTCCCTGTCGAAGAGCTTCGGCGAGACGCAGGTGCTCAAGAACATCAGCCTGGACATCCCCGACGGTGAGACCACGGTGATTCTGGGCCCCTCCGGTAGCGGCAAGTCGACCCTGCTGCGCTGCCTGAACCTGCTGGAAACCCCGCAGTCCGGCACGCTCACCATTGATGACGCGCAGGTGGATTACAGTCAGAAGCTCACCGACGCGCAGGTGCGTGATATTCGCTCCCGCTCGGCGATGGTGTTCCAGCAGTTCAACCTGTTCCCGAACTACACGGCGCTGAAGAACGTGGCGCTCGCCCCGACCCTCAACGGCACCCTGGACGCCAAGCAGGCTGAGGAGCGCGCCCGCGAGCTGCTCGCCAAGGTGGGTCTAGCCGATAAGACCGGCTCCTACCCGGAGTCGCTCTCGGGCGGTCAGCAGCAGCGCGTGGCGATTGCCCGCGCCCTGGCGCTGGAACCGGCATACCTGCTCTTCGACGAGCCGACGAGCGCCCTGGACCCCGAGCTGGAGGCGGAGGTGATTCGCGTGCTCATGCAGCTGGCGAAGGAGGGCCGCTCTCTGGTCATCGTGACGCACAATATGGCGTTTGCGAAGAAGGTCGCGGACCGCATCGTGTTCCTGGAGAACGGTACCCTGCGCTATAACGGTGAGCCGAATGGCTTCTTCGCCTCGGACGATGAGCGTATCCGCAAGTTCCTGACCGTGTACGACAGCACTGAGTACACGATTTAGTTGTACTGTACATAGTAAATATGGGCTGGTTTCTGCCCGTCAGATAAGCATCTAACCAGCGGAAACCAGCCCATATTCTATATTCAGCATATATTGGCTTTTACTCTGAAAGCCCCTTAGAGCGGCGGTACTCCTCCAGCTGCTCAGCGTTAATAACCTCAAGCTGCTCAGTGAGCGGCTCACCGGGCGACCAGCCCTCATTAGCGACGGTGCGGTCCTCCTGCTTACCAAAATTGAAGAGGCGCGGGCGAGGCACACGAAGCTCAGCCGGAGTGGTCGGCAGCTGCCAATTCTTCATATGGGAGAGCACACCCAGCACCAAACACAGCAGAATGGACAGACCCATCGCCAGGTTCGGGCGGTGGAATAGGCCGGTCACGAGGGCGGTCTCGGCGGCACCCACAAACGCCACGGTAGCGTACAGGGAGTTACCACCAAAGATTGCCGGAATACGGTTGACCATGATGTCACGGATAACGCCGCCACCGACCGCGGTGGTCACACCCAGTGCGATAGCGGGCAGCCAGTGCAGACCCAGGTTCAGGGACTTGATGGTGCCGGTTGCCGCCCACGCGCCCATACCGATGAAGTCAATGATGAGCATGGTTCGGGTCGCCCACCGGGCACTCAAATCGATGCTGTACGCCAGAATCGAGGAGCCGATAGCACCCACCCAGTAGCCGCCGTCGGTGAGCGCCACGGGCAGGCCCGAGTTTAGTAGCACGTCACGAATCATGCCGCCGCCCATACCGCAGGCGACCGCGAGTAGCAGGAAGCCCACGATATCGAATCGGAAGGCGCGCGCCACAGCACCGCCGAGCAGGCCGTTAGCAACAACGGCGGCAATGTCGACGATGCGGAATACCTGATCGGGGTCAAAGAACTCGTGCATGGGCGTTCTCCTGCGTACGTGATGCGTGTGCTGCGGGTGCCGGTAGGGGGAGGCGCGCGCAACGGGGGGGGTCGGGTGACGACGTTATCACCGCATCCGGCTCTGTCTGCCTGTGCGCGTACCTGAATTGGCACCGATTTATTGTAGACCCGCCGCCGCTCCTGCTCCTAGTTGAAAAGTGCTCATGACGAGCTCTGAGACGAGAAGGAGAAGCTTGTGGGCGCGCTAAAAGATGGGCGTAGAATGAGTGAATCTCCACCCCCAATGTTCTGTCATGATTGTTTTTGCGCTGGGTTCTTTCCAGTACGGTAACGGCATCATTTCTTCGCTACTGTTGGCGTTGAGCCCCCTGAATGCGGTGGAGTCCATGGCGGTCATGATGTTTGCCGGCACGGCGCTGTCGGCGCTCATGGTGTGGTTGCCTTCGCGTAGCCGGAACGCTCGCTAAGCTGGGACTAGACGAAATCTGCGTAAGGTGAAAGGAGCCGCTGTGGCGGTATCTCGCGACGAAGTTTTCGGGGTCCTGCAGGGAATCGTACCCCGTCTGGAGGAGGCGCTTCCCGGCTGGTCGGTGCGCCCCAACATTACGGGTACCGGCGCGGTGGGGCTCTACCTGGACGGCCCCGCAATCTACCGGGACGGCGAGCCCCTGGCCGGCGTGAACGTCGAGGGTGAGCCGGTCGCCCGCCACCTGTGCGGCACGATTCAGACCGCCGACCGCGGCCTGCCGCAGGAGCTCGGGCAGGTGCGTTACCAGTACATCCTGGGAGTGAGCGTGGCGGAGCACGAGAGCGAGTACCCCGAGCCGGCCGACCTGGCGAGCGTGGGGGAGCCGAGCTGGGTTCCCGCGTTGAGGGCACTGGAGGCTCTAGTGGAGTCCGAGGGCCGCGAGGCGCTGTTCATCAGCCGCGGCGGGTACGTGCCCGGTCGCCGCGCCCTGGGTAAGCGCCGCGTGGCGCTACGCCGCGAGTTCTTTCCGGGTAAGCCCTGGCTGGGTTTGGGCACAATTGACTGGTGCGCGGGCGTGCGCTCGACCCCGGTGTACGCCGAGGATCTGGTGGCTCTGGTGGCCGCGGCGACGCGCCTGGCGAGTAGCTGGGATGCCGCCCTGCGCACGGGCTCGGCGGGCAGCTAAAACATAAAACAAAGCGGCGCATCCGACCCGTGATGGGTGGATGCGCCGCTTGGTCAAGCTCTAACGCTGAGTGGGTTTAGCCCAGTGCCTCAGCTAGTTTGAACGAGTCAAGCCGCATGCGATATTGCCTTATCGATAGCATGCAAGGGTGATGCATCCTGCCGCCTCTACGGGGGCGTAGCCGTAGCGTTTGTAGAGCGCAACGGCGTGTTCAGTACCGACGTCGGTAGTAATGAGCCGCTGTCGAATGTCTTCTTGGTCAAAGTCCTCAATGACACGCTTTAGAAGCGCAGAACCAACGCCCTGTCGTTGGGCGTGCGGATGTACCAAAAGGTCCTGAATGTAGGCGATAGAATGTCCATCCCCGACGGCGCGGACTAGCCCGACGAGCCGTCCCGTTCCGTCTGTGGTTGCCTCTCGTGCGGTGTAGAGATACCGCGACCCTTCCACCATCGGGATGAGACGTTCGGGTGTTTTGGTATAGGCGCTCCAGCCCACAGAATCGTAAAGCTCAGTAAGTTCTTCCACGCTGGGAAGGGGGCTGGTGGAGTCCAAAATACAGTACCGCATACAGGCATTGTATAGCGTCAAATTGGGGGATTTAGGGAACTGCCGTCCAACACGTTTTTAGCTAGTGCAGGACATAATCTGGGCATAAAGTAAGCGGCGCATCCGACCCGTAAAGGGGTGGATGCGCCGCTTGTTTCAAGCTCTAACGCTTAGTGGGTTTAGCCCAGTGCCTCAGCCAGCTGAATGCCCTGTGCCACGCCACCGAGGGTTGCAGCAATACGGATCAGGTCGTTGACCTGCTCCTTGGTTGCGCCCTCTTCGCGCAGGGTGTGCTCGTGAGCCTCAACGCAGTGGGAGCAGCCGTTGACTGCGGACACTGCCAGAGCGAACATCTCGAAGTCCAGCTTCTCAATGCCACCGTTCTTGCCGATGATCTGCATGCGCAGGTTTGCGCGCTGGTCATCGTATGCACCATTCAGGAAGCCACGGGTGCGGTAGAAGATGTTGTTCATGCCCATGATGGATGCAGCACCCAGAGCAGCCTCGTAAGCGGTGTCGCTCAGGTGCTCCTTAGCCTCTGCAGCAATCTCAACAACAACAGAGTCAACCTTGGTTGCTGCTGCGGTTGCGAGGATTGCGCCCCAGAGCTGCTGCTCGGTGAGAGAGCTAATGCGGGGCAGGGAGGACAGGTTGAGGTTCATGTCCTTCGCGTAGGAAGGCAGAGCCGAACGCAGGTTATCGATGCTCATGGATTACTTCATCTCCTTGAATGCGTCGATGGTTGCTGCACCCTTCTTCCAGTTGCATGCGCACAGCTCGTCGGACTGCAGTGCGTCCAGCTGGCGGAGCACCTCGTCGGTGTTACGGCCGACGGAGTCAGCGGTAATGGAGACCGACTGGATGGTGTTGTGGGGGTCGATGATGAAGGTTGCGCGGTCTGCAACGCCGTCCTTGTTCAGGATGCCCAGTGCGCTAACCAGCTCACGCTTGAGGTCGGATGCCATGACGATGGGCAGGTCCAGGAGCTCTTCGTGGGAGCGGCGCCATGCGTAGTGGGTGTACTCGTTGTCAACGGAAACACCAATCACCTGGGTGTCGCGTGCCTCGAACTCGTCAGCGAGCTTGCCGAATGCAGCAATCTCGGTGGGGCAAACGAAGGTGAAGTCCTTCGGCCAGAAGAAGACGACGCGCCAGGTGTCTTCGTCCAGACCCTCGGAGGAGACGGTGGTGAAGTAGTCTTCGGGCTTGGTTGCTTCGATGTCAGCCAGCTTACCGGGGACAACGCCGGTGAGCTCGTATGCGGGGAACTGGTCGCCGATGGTCAGAACTGCCATGGTGTTCTTCTTTCTGCTTCGTGCCGCGCAGATTCGTTGCGCGGCGCTTGTTCTAAGTGGTGCCCATTGGGCGGGCTTGATAATTATTTTATTATGAATAATTCATAATAATCAAGTAATATTGGAATAAAACCTGAAGGTTTAACTATGATTTGCATCACCGAGCATTCTGGGATGCTCACAAAAGCTTTTCCGGCACACAAACCTGAGGGTTTAAGCTCGAATCATGACCCCCGAACACAGTAACTTCTCAGACAGCGACTTCTCAGAACACAGCGAATATGTAGAGCCCAGCCAGCCCGAACTCATTACCGAACGCCTCACCCTGCGCCACCTGCGCGAGGCGGATATCCCCGACATCGTAGAAGCCTGCCGCGACGAAGAAACCCTCCGCTACACCCGCATTCCACTGAACTACACGCGTGCCGACGCCGAGGACTACCTGCTCACCACCGCCCGCCAGATTGCCGCCGGACAGATTCAGCGTTGGGTGATTGACGCCTCCGGTGTGTTTGCCGGGACCATTGAATTACGTCTGGCTGACGGCACCTCCGAAAGCCCCGGAACCCGCGCCGAACTGGGCTATTACGCCGCCCCGAAGGCGCGCGGCAAGGGCTACATGACCGAGGCGCTGCGAGCCATCCTCGGCTACGCTTTCGACCCGCTCGGGCTGGGCCTTGATACCGTCCGCTGGACCGCCCTGGCGGGTAACGAGGCATCCGAACGAGTGGCGGTTAAGGCGGGTTTCACGGGTATCTACGACGATATTGACCCGAACTCCGGCCGCCCCGACGAGAACGGTCACCCGGTGCAGCATCGGGTGCGCCGCGCCGATATGACCCGCGCGCAATTCGCGGCGCTCTGGGCTCACTAGGCTCTGGGGCTAACTAAGGCTTTAGGACAAACTGGCGCAGTGCTCTGTGGAGAACCGAGAAACTAACCCGCGCACTACATAAAGAACGGGGGACTACTACCGAATGCCGAAGCCGCGGAACGAGCCGGACGGCTCCTCCCACTCGACGACCACCTCGTCAACCCGGCCCGCGGTGTCATCACCCCGCAGCACATCCACCAGGCGAGCGCAGGAGGCGGCGGTACCCTCCGCAACGACCTTCACGCGCCCGTCGTCGAGGTTCTCGGCGTAGCCGGTCAGGCCCATGGGCTTGGCGGTTCCGGCGCACCACCAGCGGAAACCCACACCCTGCACTTTGCCGCTGACGAAAGCGACGAGGCGGATTTCGGCGGGTTCTGCCGGGGTGCGGTCGGTGAAGAAATCAAAGAAACCCATGGGTCCTCCCGGGGTCATCTCATTGTGAGTGGTCTGATGGGGGTGAGCGCCGGTGGTGGCGCCCGGATTAGCTTCTATAGCTTCAGTCTAGAGGGTGCGGGGTGCCTGTTGCCTGGTTGCCGCGCGTACGCGCCGTGAAGAGTTGAATAAGGGTAAAGCAACCGAAGCTGCGCCCTGAAAAGGAGTAACATTAGGGACATTCACTCAGCGGCAACGCTGAACACACGGACATCTACCCGCATACAACCCATCCCCTGGAGGATCATTGAGTTCACGCCCTAAAAAAGCGCCTCTCGTCGGTAACCCGGCGAAGACACCTTACAAGCCCTGGCCTGCTCTCTGGTCCCTGGTTGTTGGCTTCTTCATGATCCTGGTGGATGGCAATATCGTCACCATCGCCCTGCCGCACATGCTGCAGGATCTGGATGCATCCCTGTCGGCGGGTATGTGGGTGACGAGCGCCTACCTGCTGGCGTATGCGGTGCCGCTGCTCATTACCGGTCGTATGGGTGACCGCTTCGGTCAGAAGAACCTGTACATGATCGGTATGGCTATTTTTACGCTCGCCTCCCTGTGGTGTGGTCTGGCACCGAACGTTGAATCGCTGATTACTGCCCGCGTGGTGCAGGGCCTGGGTGCGTCGCTGATGACCCCGCAGACCATGTCTCTGATTACGCTGATGTTCCCGCCGAATGCGCGCGGTGTTGCGATGAGTATTTGGGGTGCGACGGCGGGTGTCGCCTCGCTGGTTGGCCCGATTCTGGGCGGCGTGCTCGTGGATGCCCTGAATTGGAGCTGGATTTTCTTCGTGAACATTCCGGTGGGTTTGGTCGGTCTGTTCTTGGCGTGGCGTAACGTGCCGGTGTTTGAGCAGAAGAAGCACAGCTTCGACTGGTTGGGCGTGGTGCTTTCGGCGGTCGGTCTGTTCCTGCTAGTTTTCGGTATTCAGGAAGGTGCCACCTACGACTGGGGCACCATGACCGATTCGTTCCTGGGCACCGGTATTGCGGTGAGCGTGTGGGGTCTGATTATTGCCGGCATTCTGGTGCTGGGTCTGTTCATTGGTTGGCAGGCTATTAACCCGCGTGAGCCGCTGGTTCCGCTGAGCCTGTTCAGTGACCGTAACTTCTCCGTGTCGAATGTGGCTATCTCCGCTATGGGTGTGGTCGCTATCAGCATGGCATTCCCGCTGACCCTGTACCTGCAGCAGGTGGAGGGCCTGGACCCGACCCAGGCTGCGCTGATGACCGCCCCGATGGCGTTGTTCTCGGGCGCGTTGGCGCCGGTGGTGGGTGCGCGTCTGAACCGTAACGACCCGAAGTGGATTGCCGTGATTGGCTTTACGCTGATGGTTGTTGGTTTTGCTCTGCTCCGCCCGACGATGGTTGCGGAAGGCAACCTGTGGCTGATGGTTGGTCCGATGATTATTCTGGGTGCGGCGAACTCCTGCATTTGGGGTCCGCTGTCGGTGTCTGCGACCCGTAACCTGCCGCCGCAGCGTGCCGGTGCCGGTTCGGGCGTGTACAACGAGACCCGCCAGATGGCGTCGGTGCTGGGTTCGGCTGCGATTACGACGATTATGGCTTCTGCGATTACCTCGCACCTGTCCGCGTTGGGTCCGGCTGCCGCAGCGGGCGGTAGCTCTCACGGCAGCGCTGCTGGAGGCGTGCTTCCGCAGGTCCTGCGTGAACCCTACGCGGCGGCAATGGCTGATTCCATGATGCTGCCCCTGGTTGCCGCGGCGGTGGGCGCGGTCGTGTGCCTGTTCTATGCCTCCAAGAAGACCTCCGAGGCGAAGGCTGCCGCGCAGAACGCTGGGGTGGAGACCACCAAGTAGAAGGCTTATCAGAGCGCTTTTACGGCATAAGCGGTGCATAACCTGAGATATGGTGCTATACCGGAGAAAATCTATATGCACTCTGTGTATGATGAAGCGGGTTATTGTTGCCCTGAGGTGTTGAAACCTCGTGAGAGCGCAATAACCCGCTGTAGAAGGACATCTTCGTGGAGATGGATTACATGCCCGGCCTGCTCGCTAGCGAGGATGAGCTGGACCGTATCACCGAATCCTTCGCCCAGCTTCCCCTGCGCAACCCCAACAGCACCACCGGCATCAACATCCACCTGGAGAAAGAGAGATGGCTAAAATCCCCACCTTGAGTTTGGTATTTTTGCCATTGTCTTCCTTGATTTGTTCAAGATCTTGAGCCAAAATCCTCACTTCCTCTTTCTAAAATCTAGTTTTTAAAAAAAATAGGCTATCTACCAGAAGTAGATAGCCTATTTTTTATGAGATGCTTGGGTGCTTACGCTTTCAATTTGTCAAACTTTGCTTTGACATTCGCCTTGAATTCTTCAAGCTTAGCCTTGCGTTCGGCTTTACGTTCAGCCTTCATCTGTGCACGCGCCTGGTTGTAGAGGTCTTCTTGGACTTGCAGAGCTGCTTCGATTTCGGCTACGACGGTTGCTACATCCCAACGCACGATTTGGGTGTCGTACTTGGTGAAGTAAGCATCGATGACTGCTTCGTTGTCTTCTTGCACCAAGGCAACAACGGCTGTTTCACCGTTAGTCAATTTTTGAGAAACAACGTCAATCAGGCCAGCTTCTGCCGTATCAACGGTAGCACCAGCAACCAAACCATTGAGGCTACCAATACCATAACCAAACAAGACGCCGATAGGACCACCCAAAAGCCCGATAACTGCACCGAGCAAGCCACCTTTTAGGGTTGCATCCGTCGTTGAATCTTCAAAATCATAGCGTTCTTTTTCAACGATATGACCGTTTTCATTTTTGACCAGGGCGATTTGAGCAACCTTGGTCGTCTGAGTTTGGCGGAAAGCCTTCAAATCTGCAAAGGACTGATAAGCTTCGCTTTCGGTGTTAAAGACTGAAATTACTAGGTTTTCCATAGTTGGTACCTCGTTCCTAAAGACTATATATACATTGTAATACAGTTCTCTTTTTTTGGGAACTACTTTTTGCGACAATTTACCTCGGCGGCAGCCGATAGGCTGAGCCCGAAAGCAAAGGGGCCCGGCATCCAATATGGATGCCGGGCCCCTGGTGTTTTAAATTCGCTGTCTTAGCGGCTCATGCCCCTTAGCGGGTAATGGTCGCCGAAGCAGTCAGACCAGAAATGTCCTGGTAAGCTACGCCTCGGCGGGCTCGTCCGGGGTTTTGTCGGCGAAGAGATCGAAGAATCCCACGGGAACCTCTTGCAGTTGCTCTAAAAATACATGGTACTTTAGGATACTGAGCGATGCGGCACCAACCTTGCGTGAGAGAAAAACACGCCCCAAACCCGTGAAGAGGCTCGGGACGCGTCCGCACTCAGCCGGGGCGGGTGCATCCGGCAAACCCTAGCGCAGCTTATTGCTGTTAGGCGCCGATGCGAGAGCCTGAGCTATCGGGGTGGGCCCGCCAATAAACGGGAGCGCCTTCCCAACCGTGGACGGGTCCTCAAGAACCGCCGCCAGCACCTGGGCAACGGTGGCCCGCGGAGTATTAGATTCGGCGCCGGGCGTGTGGGCGGGCTCAATCCCCAGAGTAATGCCGCCTGCCTCCTCAAGGGTGAGCGTCCCCGGCCCCAGAATCGTGTAATCCAGCCCCGAGCCGCGCAGGTGCTCATCGGCGATCGTCTTCGACTCGGCGTAGGCGTAAAAACTGTCATCAGGGTCGATGCCGTGCCCGGAACCCGCGCCCAGGTACGATACCATCACGTACCGTTTAATACCGGCCAGCCGCGCCGCATCCATCGACCGGATCGCAGCGTCACGGTCAATCGCATAGGTGCGTTCGGGGCCACCTACACCGCCCGCACCCGCGGACCACACCAGCACTTCTGTATGTAAATCCTTGAAGAGCTTCGCCATCTCCTCGGTGCTCAACGCGGTAATGTCAGCGACCACAGGGTTCGCCCCGCGCGTGACAATATCCTCTGACTGCTCCGGCCTGCGAATAAGCGCATTGACCGCATGCCCGCGCTCCACCAGCAGCGGCTCGGCCAGAAGAGCAACCTTGCCGTGCCCGCCAATGATCGTAACGTTAGCCATCGTATCCTCCTGTATGTTGAAAAATACTTGTATATCCAGAATAGGCTTGCTGTGCCGCAACGTCTATGGTTTTTCTTATGCTTCCCGAGAACGACAGATACCCGCATTCCCTGTGCTGATGCGCTCAAACAGCACCGCATGATGAGAATTCTCGTGCGGGGCTCAAGACGGCGTTATGATGAAGTGCTAGGTTTTTATTGCCCGGCGGCACCGATGACGTGAACGACAAGCCGAACTACCTGAGCGTCATGAACTATTGCTACCAGCTGAGGGTCTGGTTCCCGCGAAGGACTAGCCTCTAGCAGCTACCGGCGGTGCCCAGTAGGCTAAGCCATAAACACAGCGAGGGGCCCAGCATCCATAACGGATGCCGGGCCCCTCGCTGATGTTCGGTACTTTAGCGGCTGATGGTTGCCGAAGCGCGCAAACCAGCCAGATCCTGGAAGGTGTACTCGCCGCCCTCGGTCAGCTGCATTGCGACGTTACCGCTGGTGATCTGAGCGGTGGTGGTCAGGGTGTAGCTGGAGGTCACCTTGGTGAAGTACACCGGAACCAGCGACGCCAGCACCTGCGCGTAGCTCACGCCGTCCTTCGCGGTGGCTTCCAGGTAGTCGGAGGTGCGGATGTCCAGTACGCCGGTCCAGACGTTGTCCTCGATGGTCGGCTCGTAGAACTTCGCAGTGTATGCGATGCCGTTGAACGCCGCCACGGCGGGGTTGTTGGTCTTTGCGCCGCCCTCGCTCTTAGCGAGTGCCGGGATCTCAACGTCGTTATCGACATCCCACAGCAGCGGGTCGGTGACATCCTCGGCGGTGGGGAAGGTGAACTCGAAGGTCACCTGCAGGTGCGCCTGAGGGTACAGCCAGGAGCTGCCCTGGAACTCGCCCTTGGAGTTAACGGGTGCGGAAATCCACAGACCCGCACCACCGTACAGGCCGGCACCGACGCTACCGCCGGGGGTGAAGGTGCCGCCGCCGAGGCTCTGCGGGGTGGTGGAGGTTGCGGTGATGTTGGGTACCTGCACGGTGTAGGAGTCCAGGCCGTAGCGGGTATCAAAGTCGTTGGCGGGGTTCGAGTTGAACGCCTGAGTGAAGACACCGAACTTCAGGGTCGGGGTTTCCTGCGCATCGGTGGACGCCGCGTAGGCGGGTACCGCCGCTGCGGTTGCGATGACGGGGGTGCTCCACGCGGCACCCTTGATGAGGGCGCGGCGGTTCAGACCGTTAGTGGTGTTCGAGGAAGAAGTCATGGGATCTCTCTTGTCATTAAGAATGTGGTGATGCATGTGATTTGAATTACTGATACTCTAATGTAATTCAGCTCATCTTCAAAATTATCTCAACTTTTACCTCAATGTATGAACATTGCGGCACCCAGCTCACCTAACACGTGAAACGGGAGCATCATGGAAACCGAGGAGAACGCCCTCCCGGAAAACTCCATCGAAACACCACCGGAACATTATCGGTCACCACACACTAAGGAACACAACATGGCATTTCTGAAGAGCGCACGCGTCACGCTTGCCTCCCTCGCAGTGCTCTGCCTGGGCACTATCGCAGCCCCCGCAGCAAACGCCTACAGCCCCGACATCGACGGCGACGGCATCCCCAATACCTGGGAACTGAAGGGCTACGACGCTGACGGCGACGGCAAAATCGACGTCGACTTCCCCGCAATGGGCGCAGACCCCAACCACAAGGACATCTTCGTCGAGATGGACTACATGGCAGGCCTGTTGCCCAGCGAAGACGAACTGGACCGCATCACCAAGATTTACGCCGACCTGCCCTTGCGCAACCCCGACGGCACCCACGGCGTGAACATCCACCTGGACGCAGGTGACGCCCGCAGCGCCAAGTACAACCTGGGCGGCGGCAACGAAATCAGCTACCAGGCACTCGACAGCGAGTTCAAGGCACTCCACCGCATCAAGGCGACCGAAGGTAAGTTCAACCCCGCCCGCGAAGGCACCTTCCACTACGTCATCTGGGGCGATTACTACGACAACAGCACCTCCTCCGGCATTGCTAACTTCGGCGGCCGCAACCTCATGGTCACCGTCGGCCCGCACTTCTGGGGCAAGGCAAGCAGCGACATCCGCGTGGCAGTGTTCGTGCACGAGCTCGGCCACAACCTCGCACTGAGTCACGGTGGCTGGGACGAAATCAACTACAAGCCCAACTACTACAGCGTCATGAACTACCAGTACACCCTCACCGGCGTGCCCATGGCTGACGGTAGCCGCTACTTCGGCTACTCCACCGCCGAGTACCGCATGCTCAACGAGGCGAAGCTGTACGAGGCGCGTGGCTTCGGTCCCCGCGCGGCTGGCTTCCTGTACAAGGGCAAGCCCGCCAACCAGCCGATTGACTTCAACGGCAACGGCAAGATCGACACCGAGCCGGTCTCGGTGGATCTGAACGGTGACGGCATGATCACGAACCTGGGCGCGGCAAACGATGTGAAGATGATTCGCTTCCAGGCGACCGAGCACCCCGAGAAGGACAAAGGCCCCGAGCATATTGAACCGAGCGGCATTACCGCCGAACACGCTCGTTCGCTGGGCCTGATTAAGTAGGCTGACTAGGCGGCACGCCGCCGGTTGAGAGCCGTGTCAGCTCAATAAAATGGCATAGCAAAAGGTGCGGATACCGAATCATCATTCGGTATCCGCACCTTTACTCTATGTAGCTTTTAGCTCAGCTCAGCTCTCAGCTCAGCATAACGTGCAGCTCAGCAACAGAGCCTAGACAGCCTCGCTCACGCGGCCAGTATCCACCAGCACCTGCGCGATGTGGCCCAGCGCCTCCTCATTCTGCAGCGAAGAAACATCGCCCAAAGAACGGCCCTGGTACAGCTCACCGAGCAGACGGCGAGTAATCTTACCCGAACGGGTCTTCGGGATATCGGCAACCGCCACAACGTCTTTCGGTTTAGCAATCGGGCCAATGTGCTCACGCACATGTGCGGTCAGCGCCGCCTTCAGCTCATCCTCAGTCAGATCCTTACCCTCATCGGTGAGCGTTACGTAGGCGACCGCCTGGTGACCGGTCAGCTCATCCTCCACGGGGCAGACACCAGCCTCCACCACAGCCGGGTGAGTCACCAGAGCCGACTCAATCTCAATCGTGGACAGGCGGTGACCCGAAATGTTAATCACGTCATCAATACGGCCGAGGATGTACACGTTACCCTCTTCGTCTTCCTTCGCGCCGTCGCCAGCGAGGAACCAGCCGCGCTCGCCGTAGTGACGCCAATAGGAATCCAGGTAACGCTGCGGGTTCTGCCACACGGTACGAGCCATCGAGGGGCCAATCTTATCGACCACGATGAAGCCCTGCTTGCCGGGCTCGACCGGGTCGCCGTGCTCATCCACCACGCGGGTGGATACGCCTGGAACGGCGCGGGTAGCGCAACCGGGCAGGGGAGTGCAGTGCGGGGTGCCCTCCGGGTAGGTGCCCTCGGGCGCGAATGCGGGGTCGTGCGGGCGCGGGGAGCACACGGTCGAACCGGTTTCAGACTGCCACCAGGTGTCGATGAACGCCGCGGTGCCGCCGCCCACGTGCTGACGCAGCCAGCGCCACGCCTCCGGGTTAATGGATTCACCCACAGAACCGAGCAGACGCACGGTCGAGAAGTCGTACTTGCCGGGCTCCGGGCCGTTCGGGAACGCACCCATGAGGGAACGAATCAGGGTCGGGGCGGTGTAGTAGTTGGTCACGCCGTAGCGTTCGATGACCTCAAAGTGGCGGCCGAAGTGCGGGGTGTTCGGGGGACCCTCATAAATCACCTCGGACACGCCGTTAACCAGCGGGCCGTAAATTTCGTAGGTGTGGGCGGTCACCCAGGCGAGGTCGGCGGTGCACCAGTGAACGGTGGACTCAACCTTTTCCGGGTCGTTGACCGCGGACAGCTCGTCGGGGCGCAGCACGCCGTTCTCATCCACGTAATCCGGCAGCAGATCGTACAGCAGCGCGTGGGTGTACGCGGTCTGCACCAGGTATCCAGCCATGGTGTGCACCAGGCCCTTGGGCTTACCGGTGGTGCCGGAGGTGTAAATGATGAACAGCGGGTCTTCTGCGTCGTGCAGTTCGTAGGCGTGAGTATCCGGCTGGTCGTCCACCAGGTCGTGGTACCAGACGTCGCGGCCCTCAGTCCACGGCACAGCGGCGTGCGCCACCGGGTCGGAGGCGCTGGTGCGGTCCACCACGATAACGTGCTCGATGTTGTTCTCACCGGAGCATGCTTCGTCGGCGTTGACCTTCACGGGAACGACCTTGCCGCGGCGGTTCTGGCCGTCGGTGGTGATGAGAACCTTCGCGCCGGTGTCTTCCACACGGAACTTCAGCGCCTCGGCGGAGAAACCACCGAACACGAGCGAGTGAATCGCACCAATACGCGCGCAGGCGAGGGTGAAGATAATGGTTTCGGGGATGACGGGCAGGTAGATGACCACGCGGTCACCCTTGCGCACGCCCAGGGACAGCAGGCCGTTCGCTGCCTTCGCGATGCGGCGCTGCAGCTCGGCGTAGGTGATGGCTTCGCGGTCGCCGGGTTCACCTTCAAAGTAGAGGGCGACCTTGTCGCCGCGGCCCGCCTCCACGTGGCGGTCTACGCAGTTGTAGGCGACGTTCAGCTTACCGCCCTCGAACCACTTAATTTCGGGAATCGTGAACTGTTCGATGCCGTCCTCATCGAAGCCGAGGGACTTCGGCTTCTCGAAGCGGTGCGCGGTGTGCCAGGGCTCAGCCCAGGTGAGGCGCTGCGCCTGCTTCTCCCAGAACTCGACGCGTGCCTCGTCAGATTCGAGCGCGGGGTTCGGAGTGGGGTTCAGCGGGTCGGTGAACGAGTAGGGGGTGGGCAGTCCCATTATTCTCCCATCGGTTGCTGGCATTAGCACCCTTGCTCGCCGCGCCGCTGTCTGTGTGACCGTGGGGTCTGTGTGTGCGTTGGCGAGGGGGTTGCTGCGACGTCACGGAGCCAGGTCTCTCGGTCGCTCTGGATGGTTTGCCTTCTTAGTAAAGCGCGCTCGAGGGGGTGGACGCAAAGGGGACCGTCATATTCGGAATGGTGAGTACCAGTTCGTAATATAACGACATATTTAAAGACCCCGCCCCGCGCTCACTGCTGTGGGGCGCGGGGCGGGATTCATCATCATCATTCAGTAGGCGACAGGTTTCCCCGCCGACTTCTTTCTCCGGCGCGTAGCGATGATTAGCTCACCTTTGGGGAGCAGCCACGCGGCGGACATCTCTCCTAAAACTCAGCGCGTGCTGAGTGTTACGTTTAGCTGTGGTGCTAGTTGCTGGTGGCGTTAGTTGCTGGGGTACTTCGCCTTCACCCAGCGCTCGAACACGCCCACCAGCGCGTCGGTAATCTTACCGAGCACCGCCAGCGCCACAATGGCCAGCAGCAGGCGGTCGGTGCGGCCGTTGTTCTGCGAGTCGGTCAGCAGGTAACCCAGGCCCATGGATGCACCCAGCAGCTCAGCGGCGACCAGGAACAGCCACGCCTGAGCCAGCGCCAGACGCAGACCCGAAACGACCGACGGCAGAACCGCGGGAAGCTGAACCGTGGTGAACAGGCGCAGACCCTTCAGACCGAAGGCGCGTGCCGCCTCCACAAGCTTGGGGTCAACGTGCGCCAGAGCCGCAGAAACCGTGGTGTACACCGGGAAGAACGCACCAATAGCAACCAGGGTCACCTTGGAATTCTCGCCGATACCGATCCACAGCAGAAGCAGCGGAACCCACGCCAGGGACGGCACGGCACGTAGCGCACCAATGGTCGGTGCGGCAATCAGACGCACCGGCGCAGACAAGCCAATCAGCGCACCAAGCACCAGGCCGAGCACGGCACCAATACCGAAACCAATCAGCACACGCTGAGTAGAAATCGCCACGTGGCGGCCCAACTCGCCGCGCTGTGCCAGCTCAACACCGGCGCTGACCACACGGTCGGGGGAGGGCAGCTGAACCTGGGTGAACACGCCGTTCGTGCTCAGAATGTACCAGAGGGCAATCAGCGCCAGGGGAAGAATCAGGCCCAGGTACTGCTTACCGGCGAACGGGTTCGACGGCAGCTTCACGGAAGAGACACGCTTCTCGGCACGCTCAGCGCGAGCGCTGGAGGCGGCGGTAATCGTTGCGGCGGTCATTACTTCTCAACCACCTTTGCGATCTTCTCAACGGCTGCGCTGTCAGCCTTCTTTGCGAACTGGTCGTCCACAATGCTGTTCAGTGCCTTGTCCACGTCGGACTGGGAGGGAACGTCGCCGGACTCCACCAGGATCGGGCCGACGCCCTTGAGAACCTCAACCTGCTTAGCGCCCGGAACCGGGTCGATATCCAGGTGGGTGCGCTCCATGACGACCTGGGCGGTCTCGTGCTTAATGCCGGACTCCTCCTCGACAATCTTCACAGCCTCTTCGGGGTTCTTCTTAGCCCAGGCGCGAGCGTACTCGTACACGTCCACGATGGCCTGTGCGGCGGTCGGGTTGGACTGAATGAACTTCTCGGTCGCGTTCAGGAAGCCGTAGGTGTTGAAGTTCAGGTTGCGGTAGAAGAGCACGTCGCCGCTTTCCACCTCTGCGGCAGCCATGATCGGATCCAGGCCGCTCCACGCGTTGACCTGACCGTTATCCAGGGCGGTGCGACCGTCGGCGTGCTGCAGGTTCTGAATGGTCAGATCCGAAGCGGAAATACCCTCCTGCTTGAGTGCCTGCAGCAGCAGGAAGTACGGGTCAGTACCCTTGGTCACGGCAACGGTCTTACCCTTCAGGTCCGCAACCTTGGTGATGCCCGAATCCTTGCGGGTCACCAGAGCCGACCACTCCGGCTGCGAGTAGAGGCTAATGACCTTGATGGGGGAGCCATTAGCGCGTGCCAGCAGCGCCGCCGAACCGGCGGTCGAGCCGACATCAATATTGCCGCTACGCAGCGCCTCATTCGCCTTGTTCGAACCGGCCGACTTGACCCACTCAACCTTCTTACCCTCCGCGGCGAGGGCAGTCTCAAGCCAACCCTTCTTGCGGATAATCAGGGACAGCGGGTTGTAGGTCGCGTAGTCAATGGTCACGGTGTTCTGGTCGCCACCACCGGCAGCACCGGAGGCGTTAGCGGAACCGGACCCTTCACCGGCGCAGGCGCTGAGCAGAGTAGCAAAAGCGGCGGCTGCGGCAAGGGACTTGAGGGCGGTACGGCGAGACGGGGAGTAAGTCATGATGAAATCTTTTCGCTTCTGAAGATGATGATGTGATGTGTGAGAAATGCGTTTCGTGGCGGCTTTAGGCGTTATCTTCCACGCCGAGCTCAGCCAGCAGTTCGCTGCGCAGCGCCGTGATCTCTGCATCGGCGCGGTCACGCGGGTGAGAGCGGTCAACGGTCACAATGCGCTGGATGGTGGCGGGCGCCTCCGGGGTGTCCTTACCGAGGACAATCACCCGGTCAGAGAGGTACAGCGCCTCTTCCACATCGTGGGTGACCAGCAGAATCGTGGTCGGATCTTGACGGTGCACGTCCAACAGCAAATCCTGCATGTTGATGCGGGTCAGCGCGTCTAGAGCACCGAAGGGCTCGTCGAGCAACAGCACGCCGGGGTTGCGTGCGAGCGCTCGCGCCAGGGACACGCGCTGAGCCATACCGCCTGAAATTTCCTTGGGACGGTGGGTTGCGTATTCGCCCAGGCCGACCAGGTCGAGCAGGCGCGCTACGGATGCTGCGCCTTCAGATTTTTTGGTGCCCTGCGGCAGTCCGAGTGCCACGTTGTCGGCGACGGTGCGCCAGGGGAGCAGGCGCGGTTCCTGAAAGCCGATAGCTACGCGGGGGTCGAGGCCGGTCACTGCCTTCTCGCCGATACGCACGGTACCTGCGGTGATGCGGTTCAGGCCTGCTGCTGCACGCAGGAGGGTGGATTTGCCGCATCCGGAGGATCCGATGACGGAGATAATCTCGCCGGGGGCTGCGGTGAAGGAGACTCCGCGAAGAACTTCGTGGGTTCCGCCGGGCACGGGGAAAGACTGTCCGACGTCTTCAAAGCTCAAGGGGACGGCGGCGGTGGATACGGCACGGCGGCCGTTCTTTTCACTGGTGGGTACGTCAGTTACTGCACTGTTGAGTGTCATGTCACTTCCATCGTTCCTGGCGTTAGCACCGGGGGCGGAAGAATCCGTGTCGGTTGCTGCGACGTCGTGGAGCCAGGTCTCTCAGTCGCTCTGGATGGTTTGCTTCTCCCACCCTATGGGCTGTGGCGTGCCTCAATCAACCCGGCGGGCGCGTATGAATTTCTATGACCGTATATTTCGCATTTATCACGAAATATTTCGGTTCCACGTCACAAAAAGATTTTTTCGTCACAAACGTGACCTCCCTCCCGCGCGCCCCGTACACTCAAACCACGAGATCATGAGTCCCGGCGCTAAGCTCTGGCTAGCCGGGCGGCAACCCTCTCCCGTAGCGGGGTGCCCCAGATGATGATCTGGCCTCAACGAAAAGAGGCAAGTACGGCGCGAACGCGCCACCTGCACGAAGGCCACCACCGAACGCAGAAGGCAAGAAGGAGGCGGCGCGCGGGGTGCAGGGTACAAACCCGATCGTCCCCGATCATTCGCGAAAGGAAAATCGATGGCTGAGCAGAAGAAGCGCATCGTAGTTAACGCATTCGAAATGACCTGCATCGGTCACCAGAGCTTCGACCTCTGGCGTCACCCGCGCTCCCGCGCAACCGAGTACAACACCATCAAGTACTGGACTGACCTGGCTAAGACCCTTGAGCGCGGCCTGTTCGACGCCGTGTTCATCGCTGATGTTGTCGGCATCTACGACGTGTACAAGAACTCTGCCGCTCCCGCCATTGAGGGTGCCGCTCAGGTTCCCGTGAATGACCCCGCAACCCAGATTTCTGCAATGGCTGCAGTGACCGAGCACCTCGGCTTCGGTGTGACTGCTGCCGCTACTTTCGAGCAGCCCTACACTCTGGCTCGCCGCTACGCCTCCCTCGACCACCTCACTGAGGGCCGCGTCGGCTTCAACGTTGTGACCTCTTACCTGCCTTCGGCTGCTGAGAACCAGGGCCTGCCCACCCAGATCCCGCACGACGAGCGCTACGAAATCGCCGACGAGTTCCTGGACGTCTGCTACAAGCTGTGGGAAGGCTCCTGGGAAGACGGCGCAGTCATCAAGGACCGCGAGCGCGGCATCTACGCTGACCCCTCCAAGGTCCACCCGATTGGCCACAAGGGCAAGTACTTCTCCGTGCCCGGCATCTCCCTGACCGAGCCGAGCCCGCAGCGCACCCCCGTGATCTTCCAGGCTGGCGCATCCAGCCGCGGTCAGAAGTTCTCCGGTAAGCACGCTGAGGCTGTGTTCATCAGCGCCCTGCGCCCGGACCTGACCCGCGTTGTGACCGACCGTATTCGCGCCGCTGCCGAGGAGCAGGGCCGTAGCCGCGACGACGTCAAGATCCTCGCAATGCTCTCCGTCATCGTGGATGAGACCGAGGAGAAGGCAAAGGCAAAGTACGAGGAGTACAAGAAGTACGTGAACCTCGACTCTGCACAGGCTATTGTCGGCGGATGGTCCGGTGTTGACCTGTCCCAGTTCGACGAGGATGAGGTCCTGAACTACGTGCAGACCGAGTCGATTCAGTCCTTCCTGACCCCCTTCACCCTGCAGGCGAAGGACAAGAAGTGGACCCGCAAGGACATCGCTGAGCACACCACCCTCGGCGGTATGGGCGAGGTCATTGTTGGTGACCCGGTTCAGGTTGCTGACGAGCTGGAGCGTTGGATCGACGAGGGCGGCCTGGACGGCATCAACCTGGCGTACCACGTCTCCCCGGGTTCCTTCGAGGACTTCATCGAGTACGTTGTTCCCGAGCTGCAGAAGCGCGGCCGCTACCGCACCGAGTACGAGGGCAACACCCTGCGTGAGAACATCTTCGGTAAGGGCCACACCAAGGTTGCTGACAGCCACCCGGCTGCTAAGTACCGCGGCGCATACGTGGGCAAGCCTTCGGCTGCTGACACCCCGGCTCGCGCAATCGCTGAATAAGCGTTGCCGCTGAAGCGCACCGTGTAGGTTCGCTCAAACTTAACGATTGAAAACAAGAACGCCCGTTCTGCTGGAGGATTTGTATCCCCGGCGGAGCGGGCGTTTCTTTGCGCTGTGCTTTCTTGATGCGATGCCTTCTTGACGTGGCACGTTCTTTATACTGGGTGGCATGACTGAACTGAACCAGGTTGAACTTAACCATGATGACCGCTGCCCCTGCTCGAGCGGCGAGGTGTACGGCGCCTGCTGCGGCAGGTTCCTGGGCGAGTTTGCCGCCTCCGGCACGCTGACTGCTCCCGCGCCGGAGCAGCTGATGCGCTCGCGTTTTACCGCGTTTGCGACAGGGGATGCGGCGTACTTGCTGGCGAGCTGGCATCCGAGTACTCGCCCGGCGACGCTGGAGTTGGAGGATAATATCTGCTGGTATCGCCTGGATATTCTGGGTGCTTCGGGTGGCCCGTTTGATGCGTCCGGTACGGTGGAGTTCGTTGCGTATTACCGTTCGGTGCCGGGTGTTCCTGCGGAGGAGCGGGTGAAGGGCAGTATGCATGAGCTGTCGCGCTTTGAGAAGGTGGGCGGCACCTGGCTCTATGTGGATGGAGACGTCCGCTAAATCTCGTAACTTTCCCTGCCTCTCATACGTGCAGAGTGTGGGCATAGAAGAAATGGCAGAATCATTCCGAAACCGGAACGATTCTGCCATTCTTTGTTGACGCCTCTCAACGAGGCTAACTATCGGGACTGTTGGACTTAGCTAGTCCAGCCGTTAATGATGCCCATACCGAAGTAGATCACGAACACCGCAGACACCAGGTACATCAGCCAGTGCACGTCCTTACCGCGGCCCTGCACCAGGCGAATGAAAGTGTACGCCACGAAGCCGGCACCAATACCGTTCGCAATCGAGTACGACAGCGGCATGAAAATAATGGTCAAGAACGCCGGAATACCCAGACCCCAATCGGTCCAGTCAATATTCACGGCCTGGCGAATCATCAGGAAGCCGACCACGACCAGCGCCGGAGCAACCGCCTCGAAAGGAACGATGGTGACCAGCGGCGAAATGAAAATCGCCAGCAGGAACAGCACACCGGTCACAATGTTCGCAAAGCCGGTGCGTGCACCCGCACCAATACCGGTAGCGGATTCCACGAAAATCTGGTTCGCCGAACCGGACGCGCCACCACCGACAACGGAACCGAAAGCGTCCACGAGCAGGACCTTGTCAATGTCCTCAACCTTGCCGTCCTTCATGGTGCCAGCCTCGGCGGCAAGGCCAACCGAAACGCCCATCGCGTCAAAGAACACGGACAGCAGAATGGTGAACACCAGCAGCGATGCGGCCAGCGGGCCGATGTGGGTGAACGCGCCGAACAGGTCAGCGGAACCGATGAGGGAGAAGTTCGGGGTGGTGAACTCCATGTCCGCCAGGGAAGGCACGTTCAGGGACCAGCCGGTCGCCGCCTCCTTCACGGAACCGGAGGGGACAACCGCCTCCAGAATCAGGGACAGCGCGGTGGAGGCGAGCACGCCCCACAGGATCGCACCCTTCACGTTACGGATGAACAGGGCGATGGTGAAGAACAAGCCGAAGAGGAAGACGAGGGTGGGCCAGCCGAGCAGGTGACCGCCCGCGCCGAGGCTCACCGGAACGGTGGTGCCAGCTGCGTCAGGCATGCGGCGGATAATGCCGGAGTCGACCAGACCGATAAAGGAAATAAAGAAGCCGATACCGACCACAATCGCGGTCTTGAGCGACTCGGGGACCGCCTCAAACACCGCGGTACGGAAGCCGGTGAGCACCAGAACGGTCATGATCAGACCGGCAAGAACGACCAGGCCCATGATGTCTGCCCAGGTCAGGTTCGGGGTGGTGGCAATGGTGGAGGCGAGCAGCGCGTTCACGCCCAGGCCAGCCGCCATGGCGAAGGGCTGCTTGGCGATAACACCCATGAGGATGGTCATCACGCCGGCAACCAGCGCGGTCACAGCCGCGACGGGTGCGATACCGAGGGTGCGTTCGGATGCGTCCTTGCCGAGGCCGATGACGAGGGGGTTCAGCACCACGATGTAGCTCATGGCGAAGAATGCGGCGAGGCCGCCGCGGAATTCTGCGGCGATGGAGGAGCCGCGTTCGGAAATCTTGAAGTAGCGGTCGAGTGCGCTGGTGGGCGCTGCCGCCTTCTGGGGTTCAGACATGTGAGGATCCGTTGATGTTGTTCGGTGTGTACTGTTGCGCCGCCGGTTTCGCGGGTAAAGCTCGCAGGTAAATTTCACGGGCTAGGCTCGCGGGTAAGTCTCGGGTTGGGCGCCACGATGGTTCAACCATTGTAGGCGCCGCCGCTTAGCTTGTGCCGTTGAAACGCGTTGTGTGCGGCGGTTCAGTCGGTGATGTGGTGTTTCCCCGACCCCTGCAACCAGAATTGGGTAGTTGGGGTAGAGGGAAGAATAGCGCAGGGCGGGGTACCGGCAACCCGAAGGTGCCGATACCCCGCCCTGATGGCGCCCGCTCCTCCACGTGTGGAGGGTGAGGCACCCGATGTATTTAGTGCATCCAGCCGGTAATCAGGCCGTTAGCGAAGAAGATGAGGAACACTGCGGAAACCACGTACATGAGCCAGTGAACTTCCTTGCCGCGACCCTGCACCAGGCGGATGAAGACGTAGGACAGGAAGCCTGCGCCGATACCGTCCGCGATGGAGTATGCCAGCGGCATGAAGATGATGGTCATGAACGCGGGGATACCCAGACCCCAGTCGTTCCAGTCGATGTTCACTGCCTGGCGGATCATCAGGAAGCCAACGAACACCATTGCGGGTGCAACAGCTTCGAAGGGCACGATGGTGACCAGCGGGGACAGGAAGATCGCGACGAGGAACAGTGCGCCGGTGACGACGTTCGCGAAGCCGGTGCGTGCGCCCGCGCCGATACCGGTTGCGGACTCCACGAAGATCTGGCTTGCGGAGGAGGAGGTGCCACCGCCGGCTACGGAGCCGAGAGCGTCCACGAGCAGGACCTTGTCGACGTTCTCGATCTGGCCGTCCTTGATGGTGCCTGCTTCGGTTGCGAGACCGACGGAGGTGCCCATTGCGTCGAAGAACGCGGAGATGAGGATGGTGAAGATCAGCAGAACTGCAGCCATGCCGCCGAGGGTGCCGAAGGCGCCAAACAGGTCAGCGGAGCCGAACAGGGAGAAGTCGGGCAGCTTGCTGGTGTTGGAGTCCCAGACGGGGACGTTCAGAGACCAGCCGGTGGGGGACTGAAGCGAGCTGCCGGAGGGCACGACCTTCTCCAGGATGATGGAGAGGGCGGTGGAGGCGAGCACACCGTAGAGGATTGCACCCTTCACATTACGGATGAA
Organism: Rothia sp. HMSC062H08; assembly: GCF_001810775.1. Classification (NCBI taxonomy): domain Bacteria; kingdom Bacillati; phylum Actinomycetota; class Actinomycetes; order Micrococcales; family Micrococcaceae; genus Rothia; species Rothia sp. HMSC062H08. Next base: position 115,440 of record NZ_KV802674.1, on the reverse strand, counting down.
CAGCGCAATGGTGAGGAACAGGCCGAACAGGAAGACCAGGGTGGGCCAGCCGAGCAGGTGGCCGCTCACGCCGAAGGAGACGGGCACGGTGGTGCCTGCTGCGTCGGGCATGCGGCGGATGATACCTGCGTTGACGAGGCCGATGAAGGCGATGAAGAAGCCGATACCGACGACGATTGCAACCTTGAGCGATTCGGGAACCGCGTTGAACACTGCGGTGCGGAAGCCGGTCAGCACGAGGATGGTCATCAGCACACCAGCCCAGACGACGAGGCCCATGATGGCGGGCCAGGTCAGGTTGGGGGTGGAGGCGATGGTGGTTGCCAGCAGCGCGTTCACGCCGAGGCCTGCCGCCATGGCGAAGGGCTGCTTGGCGACGACGCCCATGAGGATGGTCATGACGCCTGCGACCAGTGCGGTCATTGCTGCGACCTGCGGTACGCCGAGGGCGTTGCCGGATGCGTCCTTGCCGAGGCCGATGATGAGGGGGTTCAGCACGACGATGTAGCTCATCGCGAAGAAGGTGGCGAGGCCGCCGCGGAATTCTGCGGCGATGGTGGAGCCTCGCTCAGTGATCTTGAAGTAACGGTCCAGTGCGCCCTTGGCTTCTGCCTTGGGGCTCTGGGGAGCCGCGGTGTTCTCAGAAGACATTCGTGAAAATCCGTAGATACTCATAGTCGGGGCGGGGTTCGGGGTTCCGATCCCGCATAAAAAAGTGCCACTTCCCGGTGTGTTGGGGAGGTGACACTGTTGTACCGAAATATTCTACGGTTAAAGTTTCTCTAAGCGTTAATCCAGGAAATTCCCAGCTTTCGTTCAGAGATTTTTTGGGGGCGTAATAGCGGTAACTATCTCTCGCCTCTGCGCGAACAATGATAGTTTGTTAGGTTAGTAGACCCTAAGTTTCTGCTATATTCGAGGTGAAACATGCGTCGCCGGATGCCAGGTTCCGTGTGGTGAGCCTTTTCCGGCATAGATGAGAAGGAATCCACCGTGACTGAAACTCCCCAGGAAAACACCGCTGAGAACTACCCCGCCGCGGAATCCCTGCCGGTACGCCAGCGCGCCGTCGTAGCAACCGACCGCCCCGCCCGATACATCAAGCAGCTCGGCTCGCACATGGGCCGCAAGCTCGGCACCGCAGAACTGCCCGACGGTCTGCGCCTCACCTTCAACCGCGACGGTATTTTCCGCGGCTACGGTGACCTGCGCGAAATCGACGGTGCCCTCATCATGGAGGTGCGCGCCGAAAGTGACGAGTTGGCTGCTGGTCTGGCGGATGTGCTGGACCGCCACCTGGTCCGCTTCGGTGAGCGTGACGAACTGGTCGTGACCTTTGAGGCGGTACCCGCCTCCTAGTCCCTGCTTTCTAGTCTTCGTTACCCTGCCCCGCCCTCCTGCACCTCGGAGGGCGGGGCAGTTTTTACGCCCGCCGCGTGCGCAGGGTTCCGGAACCGACCGTGCCGCACCTCCCCGGATTAGGTGACCCCGCCCGGATTAGGTGACAGAAAATTGTCCTATTTAGTGGGCGACGACATATAAGCCCCCGAACACCCGTCAATCCCCGGTAAAATAGGCAGGAAGTGAACACTAAGCTCACCGCCTGTTCGCGCCGCACCGGGCGCCGGACGGTGAACTTCGAAAGGAAGATTTTCGTGTCTGAAGCAGCACGCCCCCTGCGCGTCGCCGTTATTGGTGCAGGTCCCGCCGGTATTTACACCGCCGACATCCTCACCAAGTCTGAAGAGGTCCGCACCGGCGCCGTCGAGGTCGCCATCGACATCTTCGACCGCTACCCCGCCCCCTTCGGCCTGATCCGCTACGGTGTGGCACCGGATCACCCCCGTATCAAGGGCATCATCACCGCGCTGCACAAGGTCTTGGACCGCGGCGACATCCGTTTCTTCGGCAACGTCGAATACGGCAAGGACCTGACCCTCGCCGACCTGCGCGAACACTACGACGCCATCATCTTCGCAACCGGCGCGATTTTTGATGCACCCCTGAACATTAAGGGCATCGACCTGGACGGCTCCTACGGCGCAGCAGACTTCGTCTCCTGGTACGACGGCCACCCCGACTACCCCCGCACCTGGCCGCTCGAAGCTGAGCAGGTTGCAGTGCTCGGTAACGGCAACGTCGCCCTGGACGTCTCCCGCATCCTCTCCAAGCATGCTGACGACCTGCTCGTCACCGAAATCCCCGACAACGTCTACCAGGGCCTGAAGGCTTCTCCCGTGACCGACGTGCACGTCTTCGGTCGCCGCGGCCCCGCACAGATGAAGTTCACCCCGCTCGAGCTGCGCGAACTCGCACACTCCCGCGACGTGGACATCGTCCTGTATGAAGAGGACTTCCAGTTCGACGCTGCTTCCGAAGAAGCAATGGAGAAGAACGCGCAGACCAAGGTCATGATGAAGACCCTGCGCGGCTGGCTGGAAGACCAGAAGACCAATGAGCAGACCGCATCCCGCCGCCTGCACCTGCACTTCCTGCAGTCCCCGCACGAGATCCTCGGCGAAGACGGCAAGGTCGTGGGCCTGCGCATTGAACGCAACAAGCTCGACGGCAACGGCGGTATCATCGGCACCGGCGAGTACGTGGACTACCCCGTACAGGCTGTCTACCGCGCGATCGGCTACTTTGGTTCCGAACTGCCCGAAATCGGTTACGACGACAAGCGCGGCGTCATCACCAACGTTGAGGGTCGCGTCGTGGACGAGAACGGCGAGGTTGTTCCCGGCCTGTACGCATCCGGTTGGATTAAGCGCGGCCCCGTCGGTCTGATCGGCTCCACCAAGTCTGACGCGCTCGAGACCATCACTCACCTGCTCGAGGACCGCGAGAACCTCTACACCGCACCCGAGCCGGAGGCAGAGGCATTCAGCGCATACCTGGACTCCAAGGGCATCAAGTACACCACCTGGGAAGGCTGGCACCGCCTGGACGACCACGAGAAGGCACTGGGCGCCGCATCCAAGGACGCTGCCGGTGAGCCTCGCGCCCGCGTGAAGGTTGTGGACCGCGACGAGATGATCAACGTCTCCCGCGGCGAGTAATCCTTACGTTGAGTACGTAGAGCATAGAAATCGACCCCGTACCGTGAGCCGGTGCGGGGTCGATTTTTGTCTATATATAAGGATGCGGGGGAGTAACGGGGAGGGTTCCCCGAAAGTGCTCGCCCGGAAGAGTTATCGAAAGAGCGGTTAAAGAAACCCACCCCGCACCATGAGGTCATGCGGGGTGGGCTGGGTAGGTGCCGAAGACACTCGAGGACATACCCTCCGGCTACCCGGACGCGCAACGAGCCCATGCAGTGACTCCACGTGCGGCGCATCCCTTAACGGGGTCTAGAAAGCTAAAGAAACACCAAGATTAGCTCTCTAAACAAGCGCATAGCCGTACGGTGTGTAGACTATGCACACTTTTTGAGGACGTCTTCAATGCCCAAAATGGCCTTGAGTACGGTTTCAGTTTCAGTACCCAGCTTCTTGCGGGCTTCACCAGAAATGACGGCCTTCACGATGTTCTTGAAGGTCTTCCACTGCTTGAAGGCGTTAACGAGTGCCTTAATAAGCTTGTAAATGGCGATGCCCAGCTGAATGACAAACTTTGCAATACTGACAACGCAGGCAATAACACCAACGGGGGAGAGAGCTGCGTGGGCGCGTCCATCAGACTTACGAACAGCGGCCTTAGCGCTTGCAATCTGACGGCCTGCGTCAGTGCCCTGGACGGTGGTCAGGTTGCCCAGTGCGCTCTCAATGCCGCTATTAACGCGGTTGGAGGATCCAGGCTTCGCATACTTCAAACGGGCAGGTACCTGCTCTAGGCGGCGCAGAATCAGCTTGAGCTGCTGGTCGGCAGTCATTGCTTTCTGCGGGTGCGCCATCTGCTGTGCCTGCGCTGCGGGTGCAGCTGCACAACCGAGAGCGATGGTTGCGGTGCCTACGCCGAGTGCACGGAATGCCGTGCGGCGATTCATCGTTGCGGACACTGGATCCCCCTTTGGATCTCTATGCGGTTTATCGGTGCTGTAATGTGCGGTGACTTTACGTCTGGGGCTCCGGAAGTGGCCCCGTACAAGGTCCGGAAGTGACCTCACGCCCTCTATAGTACGGTGCTCAAAGAGGGGGCTTCAAGCCATTTCAGGGGGTATTTTCAGCTGGCTTTCATCTGTCCTTGTCAATCGCTAGAGGTTTATCAAATCTTTATATTTCTGCGTCGTCATAATTGCGTAGATATCTGCACTGAGAGAAAAATAAGCGTCTGACAAGCCGGTTTATTGTATTCCCAAGAGTGAATATTTGCATCTACGTGCATTCTGGCCTGTAGTTGCTTTGCGCGGCAGAATTTTGTGGGTCGCTTGAAGGTTGAGACGAGTCTTGCTGAAGGGATGCGCCGCCAGATTCACCGAAGATGCACCACGGAGTCCATCGCAGGATTCACCACAGAATTTGCCGCAGGATTCACTGCAGAATTCGCCGTGCACTCTCTTGCGTTTTTGCACTCCGGGTAGCGCCTCCGTGTGCACCTTATATAGGCGCTGCAGAAAGTACTGAAAATTTTTTGGAGATTTTTTGGACTGCCGTGAGGCGAGTGGGGGAGCGGAAAACGGATTTTCGGAACTCTTGTGAAGGGTCGTTCAAAGATCTTTGACTCTCTTTGGAGCAAAATTTTGAAAGATTCTGAAGGAAATTTGTAGAAATCAGAGCAAAAAATAGGGCTTCCTCGAGGCCTCTGTAGGCGCCCAAAAGTCGCTAAAACCCCTCCAAAAGCCCCTGATATGGGGTGTTGTGAAGAAATTTTAAAATTTTTTGAAGTTTTTCTGAATCCTCATTGACAAGCTTAAATACATATGTGCCAGGCTATAAATCGTCGAAAATGGGGGTCAAAATCGGGCAAAATCGAACAAAACGGTTTGCGCGCCTCCGCAAACCTGTCATAGACTAGTGGAGGTTCGAACGACGGGATGAAGAAAACGGAACCTGTTCGATCGACTAGGCCCCCATCGTCTAGCGGCCTAGGACGCCGCCCTTTCACGGCGGTAGCACGGGTTCAAATCCCGTTGGGGGTACTTGCAAATCTCACGATTTGCAAAGCCAAGTTAGATGATATAGAATTTACTTCTGTTGATTCCAACAAGGCCCCGTAGCGCAGTTGGTTAGCGCGCCGCCCTGTCACGGCGGAGGTCGCGGGTTCAAGTCCCGTCGGGGTCGCTCTGGCCGCGTAAGTTCAGATGATTATTCATCCGAAGACGCGGTCATTGCGTATCTAAAAGTAAATACGCAAGGCTCTGTAGCTCAGTTGGTAGAGCGTACGACTGAAAATCGTAAGGTCACCGGATCGACGCCGGTCGGAGCCACGAAATCCGCCTCCAGGCTTCTACAGTGGGGCGGGTTTTGTTTTTAAAAAACTTTGCGGTTGCAGATACTGCAAAACCGTCGAAAAGGCGGCATTTTGGGAATAAAACCCTGAGATGCCGCCTTTTGTATAAGAAAACAACGCCACGCTCACTCTAGAAAGCTTCCCGCAGAAAACTGACCCAAATATTTCTGCGGGCACGGCGCATGCACCGGGTTATAAAACCGGGCTGTAACACCAGGCTGTAACACCAGGCTGTAGAAAGGATTGCCGCACCCATGACCGCTCAGAATCCCAGCGCTCAGCCTCCGGAAATCTCACCCCAAATTCCGGGCTCACCCCAGATTCCCTGGGCAAAAAATGCTGCTGTCGATAGTGCTCAGGCGGGCGGAATCCGCTTCGAGAACATCACCAAAAGCTACCCGAGCCGAACCGGTGAACCCACCACGGTACTGCAGAACCTGAACCTGCATATTCCCGCCGGTCAGATTACCGTGTTCGTCGGCCCCTCCGGCTGCGGTAAAACCACTAGTCTACGCATGATTAACCGCATGGTGGAGCCCAATAGCGGAACCATCACCATTGACGGCGTGAACGTGCACGAGAAGAACCCCTACGAGTTGCGCCGCGGCATTGGCTACGTAATGCAGCAGGGCGGGCTCATGCCGCACCGCACCGTCGCGCAGAATATTGCCACCGTACCGCGCCTGCTCGGCGCCTCCCGCAAGGAGGCGCAGGCGCGCGCCCTCGAACTGCTCGAAGTAGTCGGTCTGGATCCTTCGTACGCCAAGCGCTACCCCTCCCAGCTTTCGGGCGGTCAGGTGCAGCGCGTTGGTGTGGCGCGTGCTCTCGCCGCCGATGCGCCCGTCCTGCTGATGGACGAGCCGTTCTCCGCGGTGGATCCGGTGGTGCGTACCGACCTGCAGAAAGAGCTGCTGCGCCTACAGGGTCGACTCGCCAAGACGATCGTGTTCGTCACCCACGACATTGATGAGGCGCTTCTGCTCGGCGATACAATCGCCGTCTTCGCGGAGGGCGGCCGCCTCGCACAGTTCGGTACTCCCGAAGAGATTCTCTACAGCCCCGCCGATGATTTTGTGCGTTCCTTCGTGAGCCGCTCCGTTGCCGGTCTGCTGGATGAGCAGACGGTGCGCCAGGCGCGCGCACGCCGACTTGCCGCCTCCCGAGAAGCACAGAATGGTGTGGTAGAAGGCGAGAAAAGCGAATGAGTCTTCTAGAAAATATTGTGCTCGCGGCACCACCTTTCGTCACGCAACCCCTCGCCGCAAGCGATATGCACTGGGAATGGGTCGCCACCAACAGCCAGCGCATCCTCGAGCTGACCCTCAGCCACCTCTACCAGGGCGTCGTGCCCGTCGCGATTGGTGCTCTCGTTGCGCTGCCGGTCGCCTACTACGCGAGCCGTCGCCGTGACCGCGGTTCTGAACGCCGCATCGGTGCGCGAACCCTCATGCACCTCTCCTCGCTGCTGTACACCATCCCCTCGATCGCGCTGTTCGTGCTGATGCCGCTCATTCTGGGAACCTCCATTATTTCCCCGCTGAACGTGCTCGTCGCCCTGAGTGTCTACTCCTTCTCGCTCATGGTGCGCTCCGGTGTGGATGCCTTCGACTCCGTACCCGATAGCGTGCACGAATCTGCACGCGCCCTCGGATACACGCCCCGACAGGCGCTGATGGAGCTCTACCTGCCCCTCGCTACACCTGTCATTATGGCGGGAATCCGCGTGGCAACCGTGGCAAATATTGCGATGGTGTCCGTGGGTGCCCTCATCGGTGTACCCTCGCTCGGCACGCTCTTCACCGACGGACTCGCGCGCAATATCCCTTCGGAAATCCTGGCTGGCGTAATCCTTAGCCTGCTGCTGGCACTGGTCCTCGACCTGCTTCTTATCCTTCTGACAAGGGCACTTACGCCCTGGCAGGCGGCTACGGTTGCGAACCACCGCAGCCCCGAAAGGAAGGCGTAACCCGTGAACGTCATAGAACGAACCTTCGCCTACCTCATGGACGGCGCCAATTGGCAGGGAAGCGGCGGAATCCTCGTGCGCCTGCTCGAACACCTGAGCGTCACCGCCCTCGCCACCGCCTGCGCGGCACTCATCGTCGTGCCCCTCGGCCTCTGGGCTGGACACCACCGACCCTCCGACGGCACTAACCGCCGCCGCAGCAACCTGCTCATGAGCGCCGTAGCCGCCACCCGCGCGCTACCCGCGCTCGGTCTGCTCACCATCCTGGCGCTCTGGCTGGGCGTCTCAACCCTGCCCGCCCTCATCGTGCTCATTATTATTGCGGCGGCACCCCTGCTCGCCGGAGTTCTTGAAGGCCTCGCCGCCGTGCCGGAAGACCTCGTGGACGCAGCCCGCGCCCAAGGCCTGACCGAATGGCAGATTCTGACCCGCCTCGAAATCCCGCTCGCCGCCAACATGATGCTCGGCGGGCTCCGCTCCGCACTCGTGCAGGTCATCGCGACCGCGACCATCGTCGCCTACCTGAGCGGCGGAACCCTCGGCAGGTACCTTTTCGACGGGCTCGCCGTGCGCGATTACCCGCGCATGCTCGTCGCAACCCTGCTCGTAGCGCTTCTCGCCTTCGCCGTGGACGCGCTCATGGGCCTTGTGCAGCGTGCGCTCACCCCCGCGGGGCTCACCATCAACCGGAAGAAGGCATGAACCCGATGAATCAGACGCCTCAAACCTTCTCACGTCGCACTGCCCTAACCGCCGCCGGTGCACTCGGCATGGCGGGTATCCTCAGCGCCTGCGGGCTCAGCGGCGACAAAGTCTTCAGCGGCGAACACGAAGGAATCATCGTCGGCTCAGCCGCCTTCGCCGAATCCCAGATTCTCGCTGAAATCTACGCCGGAGCCCTCGCCCGAGCGGGATTCAACGCCCGCACCCAGCTGAGCATCGGCGCCCGCGAGGCGTACCTGGGGGCACTCGCCTCCGGTGCGGTGGACGTTATCCCGGACTACTCCGGCAACCTGCTGCTTTACCTCGACCCGAAGGCTACAGCTAACACTGCGCAGGAGATTCTGCAGGCGCTACCCGCCGCCCTCGGCACCCTCACCCCGGGTGGCTCCGGGGCTGAAATCCGCGCCCTCAACGCCTCCGAGGCGGAGGATAAGGACTCGCTCGTGGTCACCGCACAGACCGCCCAGAAATACGGTCTGCGAAGCATCGAAGACCTCGCCTCCCGCTGTACGAATCTGAAGCTCGGCGCCGCCCCAGAGTTTGCCGAGCGCGCCTACGGCATCCCGGGTCTGAAAGAGAAGTACGGATGCGTCCCCGCCGAGTTTGTGCCCCTCTCGGATGGCGGCGGCGCGCTGACCGTCAAGGCCCTGCTGGATGACACCGTGCAGGTGGTGGACCTCTACTCGACCACCCCCGCAATTGAGCAGAATCAGCTGGTGGTGCTGGAGGATCCGAAGAACATGATTCTGGCTCAGCAGGTGCTGCCCATTATCAATACGTCGCGAGTTCCCGACTCTGCGGCGGAGGTTCTGAATCGCGTTTCGGCGAAGCTCACTACCGCTGATTTGCGTACTTTGAATGACCGTGTTTCGGGTACCTCTAAGCAGGAGCCCGCGCAGGCGGCGGCTGCCTGGCTGAACGAGCACGGCTTCTAAAAGTCTGCCTGATATTCCACATAAATTCCTCTATAGGAATGTCTATAAACAAAACCGACCTGGGAATATTCTAGAAATAGAATATTGCCAGGTCGGTTTATATCGCCTATCTCCCATACGTCTCCCACAGGTTAGTGGAGGGGTATGCAAGTAGCTTTTAGCCCTCAATCAGTAGCGCCAGAGCCTCGTAGGGGCGCAGGCTCAGCGCCACCGTCTCAGCCGAATCAGATACAGCAGAATCCGCCACAGCGGAATCGACCGCAGAATTCTTGTAATTACACACCAGCACGCGACCGGAACGAACAAACTCAGCCGGAACCTCAACCTCGGTCGGCTCACCGTAGAAGTTCGTCAGCACCAGCAGGCGCTGCGCCGGGCTACCGTTCTCAGCACTAGCCTCAGTGGGCAGTTCACGCAGGTACGCAAACACCCGCTCGTGATCCAGCGCGTAGGGCGCGTACGAACTCGCAGAGATGACCGGGTACTGCTTACGTAGGGCAATCAGGTTGCGGTAGTAGGGCAGAATCACGCCGTCGCGTTCCTCATCCTCCACCGAAATACCGGCACCGGTCGCCGCGTCACGCACCGGGGCGGGAGTCAGCCACGGCGACGTGGAACCAAAACCGGCAGTCGCCGGATCCGCGGCCCATTGCATCGGCACACGCGAATTATCGCGAGCCTTCGAGGCTACAATCTCCAGTGCCTGCTGCTCGCTCAGACCGCGCTCACGCAGCATCGCATAGGCGTTGTGCGCCTCCACATCCACATACTGCTCAATCGAGGAGTAGACCGGGTCAATCATGCCGATTTCCTCGCCCTGGTACACGTACGGGGTGCCGCGTAGCAGGTGAATCACGGTCGCCAGCATGGTTGCCGATTCGGCACGGTAACGCTCAACGTCACCAAAACGGTTCAGCGCGCGCGGCTGATCGTGGTTATTCCAGAACAGCGCGTTCCAGCCGCCGCCGGCCTGCATACCCAGTGCCCAATCGTTCAGGATCTGCTTCAACTTGGCAAAACGGAACGGCACCTTCGACCACTTCTCGCCGTTCTCGTAGTCCACCTTCAGGTGGTGGAAGCTGAACACCATGTCCAGCTCGTGGTTTGCCGGGTTGGAGTAGCCCACGCAGTTTTCGATGCTGGTCGAGGACATTTCGCCCACGGTCACGGTGTCATCATACTGACCGAAGGATGCGCGGTTCAGCTGCTGAATGCGGGTGTGCACAATCGGGGTGTCGGTGTATTGTGCCTTGTCCACGGTGCCTTCGGGGGCGTCGAGTAGCTCTTCACCCTTACCGATGACGTTAATGACGTCAAAGCGGAAACCGCGTACACCTTTCTCGTACCAGAAGTTCACGACCTTAAACAGTTCGTCGCGCACAGTCGGGTTGTACCAGTTCACGTCCGCCTGGGTGCGGTCGTACAGGTGCATATAGAACAGGGGCGTGCCGTGTTCATCCGTGTACTCGCCAAAGCGGGACCAGCAGGGGCCGCCGAACTTCGATTCCCAGTTGGTCGGTTCGCGCAGCTGACCATCCTCGGTGTATTTGCCGGGGCGAATGTAGAAGTAATCCCAGTACTCGCGCTCACCGGCGAGCGCACGCTGGAACCACTCGTGCTCGGTCGAAACATGGTTGAGCACCATATCGAACATGACGCCCACACCGTGCTTGGCGAGGGCAGCAATCATCTCTTCGACGTCCTCCATGGTGCCCAGGTCGGGGTTGATGGCGTAGTAGTCGGAGATGTCGTAGCCGTTGTCGTTCTGCGGGGAGGCGAAGAACGGGTTGAACCACACCATGTCCACGCCCAGGGAAGCAATGTAGGGCACCTTCTCGATGACGCCGCGCAGGTCGCCGTAGGCGCCACCCGCCGAGGAGTAGAAGGACTTGGGGTACACCTGGTAGATGACGGAGGACGCGAAATCCTTGCCACCTGCCGGGGTGGTTGCAGGGCTGGTTGCCGGGGTGAGGGTGAGCGATGCGGTGGGTGCCTGTGTCATGGAAACCTTCTGAAATGTAAGCAGGGTTCAGCGTGTATAAATCAGTGTGTTGGAAACGAACCGCGCCGGTGCTGCGTGTGCTGCTACGTATGCACAGCGAGGCCCGTACGCGGCAGGCACAGCGGCCCGCCGCCTCCCGGTGCGTTCGCCGACTGAATATCGCCGCCCGGAACCTGGGCTCATTCCAGATTAGGGGGCATAATGGGGTGATGTCCCCCGTCTACCCCAAAGGGGGCAATTCTGCCGCAGATCCGGCACAACCCCCGTGGCCTCAACCCTCCCACCGATAGGCGGTTGCAGGCTCGTGCGCGTTTCGATGCATGAAACCAAAGTGACCCTGAGCTGAAGAGCGTTGGACGCCGCGCGTAAAATCAGTACTTGCATCACTACGGAAGGTAAAACAATGCCAGAACTGCGTTCACGTACTTCAACTCACGGCCGTAACATGGCTGGTGCCCGCGCCCTGTGGCGTGCCACCGGCATGGGCGATGACGACTTCGGCAAGCCCATTATTGCTATCGCGAACTCTTTCACCCAGTTCGTGCCCGGCCACGTGCACCTGAAGGACATGGGTGAGCTGGTCGCCGGCGCGATTCGTGAGGCTGGCGGCGTCGCCAAGGAATTTAACACCATCGCTGTTGATGACGGTATTGCGATGGGCCACGACGGTATGCTCTACTCGCTGCCTTCCCGCGATCTGATCGCTGACTCGGTCGAGTACATGGTCAACGCGCACCGTGCCGACGCGCTGGTCTGCATCTCTAACTGTGACAAGATCACCCCCGGTATGCTTCTGGCGGCTATGCGCCTGAACATCCCCACCATCTTTGTCTCTGGCGGCCCCATGGAGTCCGGCGAGGGCATTGAGGGTATTGTTGAGCACCGCCTCGACCTGATTGACGCCATGGTGATGGCTGTTGACGATAGCGTCAGTGACGCTGCGCTCGCTCAGGTTGAAAAGAATGCGTGCCCGACCTGCGGTTCGTGTGCGGGTATGTTCACCGCGAACTCCATGAACTGCCTGAATGAGGCGATTGGTCTGGCTCTGCCCGGTAACGGCACCACCCTGGCTACTCAGGTTGCTCGTAAGGAGCTGTTCCTGGACGCTGGCCGCCGCATCGTTGAGCTGGCTAAGCGCTACTACGAGCAGGATGACGAGTCGGTTCTGCCCCGCTCCATTGCGACCAAGGAGGCGTTCGAGAACGCTATGGCGCTGGATGTGGCGATGGGCGGTTCGACCAACACCGTGCTGCACACCCTGGCGATTGCGCACGAGGCGGGTGCTGACTTCACCCTGAAGGATATTGACCGCATTTCGCGTCAGGTTCCCTGCCTGGCGAAGGTTGCCCCGAACTCCACCAAGTACCACATTGAGCACGTGCACCGTGCCGGTGGTATTCCCGCCCTGCTGGGTGAGCTGAACCGTGCCGGCCTGCTGCACAAGAACGTTCATTCTGTTCACGCTGATTCGCTGGACGAGTGGCTGGACGAGTGGGATATCCGCAGCGGCAAGGCGAGCGAGAAGGCGAAGGAACTGTTCCTCGCTGCTCCCGGTGGCGTGCGCACCACCCACGCGTTCTCCACCGCGAACAAGTACGAGTCCCACGAGACTGACGCTGAGAACGGCTGCATCCGCGCCGTGGAGCACGCGTACACCAAGGACGGCGGCCTGGCGGTCCTGTACGGCAACATCGCCCAGGACGGCGCAATCATCAAGTCCGCTGGTATTGATGAGGAGCTGTTCCACTTCAAGGGCCGCGCTTTTGTGGTTGAGTCGCAGGACGAGGCTGTGTACGAGATCCTGTCGAAGAACGTGAAGGAAGGCGACGTTGTCGTCATCCAGTACGAGGGTCCGAAGGGTGGCCCCGGCATGCAGGAGATGCTGTACCCGACCTCCTACCTGAAGGGTCTGGGCCTTGGCAAGAAGTGTGCACTGATCACTGACGGTCGTTTCTCCGGCGGTACTTCGGGCATTTCGATTGGTCACGTCTCCCCGGAGGCGGCTGCTGGCGGCGCTATCGGCCTGGTGCAGACCGGTGACGAGATTGAGATCGACGTGAACAACCGCATCCTGCGTGTGAACGTTTCGGATGAGGAGCTTGCTGCTCGCCGTGAGGCGAAGGGCGCTGCACCGTGGCGTCCGACCAAGCCGCGTGAGCGTCACGTATCGAACGCCCTGAAGGTGTACGGCATGCTGGCTGCTTCGGCTGATAAGGGCGGCGTGCGCATCCTGCCCGAGGACGCATAAGCCCTTCACGCATCGTGTGAGAATTTAATACTTGCCCTATGGGCTGGCGCCCCGTTCCGCGGTTTTTCTGCGGGCGGGGCGCTGTTCTTTGTCCGCGTCTTTGTTCGTATCTTTGTCCACCGTCGTGGGATACCCGGTGCGGCGTATTGCCTTGTCAGTGGTGTTGCAGTAGGGTGTAAGAGGGTATTTTAGGTACCCGATTCACCGACTCAGCACAACCACTCGACACAACGCAATTCGCAACCCTCACGAGGACGCATTCATGGTTACCCTGCCCGCGCGCGCACAGCGTGCTTTTACTCGTCGTGCCCTGACGGCTCTTGCCTGCATCGGTGCGCTCGCTTTGAGCTCTTGCTCCGCTCAGCCGCAGGCTGATGATTCTGAAACCGCCCCGATGATGGTGGCGACTTCTTCCGCGCCCGTTGATGCAAAGACCCTGTTCCACGCGGCGGATGGCTCCTGGAAGCCGAATACTGTCCAGATTTCTGCCGGCCTGGACTCCCCGGCAACCTACGACTCGGTAGCGACCCCCACGGATGAGCCGAGCACCGATGCCGAGTTCGAGGCTGCATACGCCACGGCGAGCGGCTCCGCGAACACTATCGATGCGGGCACCCGCTGCGGCATGACCAGCCAGCTGGGTGGTTCCGCCGGTATTTACGTGTATGACGGTTCGGATTGCGCGAAGGCTCAGGAGGCGGTGCGCCTCTTCAACAGCCGCAAGAACCAGGACGGTTCGGCGAGTGTTGAGTGGTATCAGTGCGCCACGAAGGTGCAGGGCCGCGACTACATTACGGGTGCCTGCTTCACGCAGGGCGGTAGCGTTGAGAAGCCTCGCCTGGCGTTGATTCCGGCGCAGACCCGCATGCTCTCGGGTACGCTGACTTTCGCTGAAGCGTACGGCGGCGGTACTTTCGGTCAGGGCGATTCGGTGAAGACTGTTGAGGCGCTGCGTTTCACCAGCCCGGACTCTAAGGTTGCGTGCTCGGTGACCCCGTCGGGCGTGGATTGCCAGGCGCTGGTGGGCGTGACCCTGGAGGGGTGGGATGCCGCCTCCGGTAAGGCGCAGCAGCGCGTGCACATGGGGCAGGGCCAGGCTCCTGCGGTGAGCCTGGTCGGTCAGACCGCCACCCCGGAGCCGGTGAATACCGAGGGTATTACTGCACTGCCGACCGGTCAGGTGGTGACCGCGTATGGTTACACCTGCAAGTCGGTGAATAGCGGTAAGGTGCATTGCGTGAGCGCGACGAATGGTTTCACGCTTGATTCGGTGGAGGTCGGTTTGGAACGCCGCTAGACCGAGCATAAAGGCGCGCCGCGAGTAGCTGCGCTCGTCTCCAAGGGTGATATACGAAGGTGCCCGGCGCCCCTCACAGAGGGGGTGCCGGGCACCTTCGGTATTTAACGTCGCTTAGCGGAAGTTGACGATGCGAACGTCCAGCTCGGAGGAGAGCAGCGGCTCCCATGCGGCAACAGCCTTCTGGAAGTGCTCGGCGCCCATGTGCTTTTCGAGTAGTTCCTGGGATTCCCATCGCTCGATGAATGCGAAGTCGGTGTCGGAGACGGCACCGAAGTCGTAGCTGACGTTGCCTTCGTCCTGGCGGCTTGCGGTCACGAGCGGTTCGATGGTCTTGAGGAATTCTTCGACGTGCTCGGGCTTGACGGATACTCCGGCGTAAACACCAATCATGGGGCTCTCCTTATGGGGTGGGCGGCGTGAGGCCGCGTTGTATATGACTCTTTTACCGTACACCTTCACCCCCGGTTCGGGGAGGCAATGGTCGTGGTTTTCTTGCGCTGTGGCGGCGGGTGAGAGGATTTTCGGCTGGCCCATTCGCTAACTGTAAAAAAGGTGTTTTATATTTGCGTGCCCCTTTCTTTTCGACCTATAAAAGAACGAGGACGATACACCGCATGAATGGAAGGAGAAGCGGTATGGCACACATGGGGGGTGACACTCATGGGATTTTCACCGGCGCATATCAAACGATGCACCCTGACTTGGGAGGCTCCCGACTATAGCGCCTCGTACCCTGCCGGGTACACGAATCAGGGCGTTGCTGTGATTGCGGTGGCTCAGGAGCATCGTACGGCGCAGGGTTTTTGCTATTCGGCGTTGTCGACGGTGGTTTTTATTTCTAAGCAGGACGGCACCCGCACGGTGGTGAATGAGGAGCTGATGCTTTTCACTCACGTTCATTCCCTGATGGAGTGCTGTGATGAGGTGCATCCGCGTCTGCTGGGCCGTGCCGTGCTTTCTGCGTGGGATGTGGTTCCTGAGCAGTACCGTCAGAACCTGGTGACGATTGCTGCTGACCGTAAGAATTTGAAGCATCTTTTCCGTGATTGCGACCAGTTGAAGGGGATTATGGAGTACCGCGCCTTTGAGAAGGTGCTGGACCCGTACGATAACCATTCTTTGGGTGAAGTGCATGTGAAGCTTGCTGGCACGCCCGCGTATGAGCGGATGCAGGCTGAGGTGTGTGCGGCACGTACCGCTGTGGATGAGATGGTGGAGGAGGCACTGACCCCTCGTCCGCTGGCTCAGCTGCAGGACTATAGCGTTTTCACGGATTGTTCGTTCCGTTCGACTCACAATAAGAAGTATCAGCGTGGCGGCCGTATGGGTATCGCCGGCGTGAGTGAGGACGGCTTCTATTTTCATGCCCACTATGATGGCGTGAACATTATGACCGGTGAGCTGTCTGCAATGTTGGCGGCTTATACGGTGTTCCATAGCGGTTCGCGCCGCCTGATTATTCATACGGATTCTTTGGGTGCGTTGACGTTTGTGTTGCGTTTGGCGCATAGCCGTTGGGCTTTTGAAGCCTGGGTTTCTGAGGGCATTCAGGATGAGCGTGTTGTGGCTCAGATGCGTGCTTTGACGGAGGCTATCCGCGAGAAGCGTGTGCTGGTGAAGCATGTTCCGGGCCATACGGGCCACGGTTTGCAGGAGAGTAGCGACTCTGTGTCGAAGATGCATCGCCATTTTCCGGGGCAGATTGTGGATAAGCGTCACCAGAGCGAGTTTAATCAGCGTTGCGAGTCGATTATTACTGCTTTGTCGGGTTGTGCGAAGGCTGTTCGCCTGCTTGCGCCGGAGTGGTTGCAGATTAAACCTTCTTCAATCCACACGGGAAACCGTTTATGGCGCTAAACTAGTCCAGGGTAGAAATGAACGCGCGATACATTCGCCGCATACGAAAGTATGCAATGTCGGAGGTGTCGCGTGTTTCTTTTTGCCCTTTTGCCTTTTCTGCATGCGCTTGTGTGCGGCGGGCCTGCAGCGATAGATGTACAGCGGTGGGGATAGAATTGTGTGAAGAATTTTTTTGATTCTCCCGATTTTCAGCGGGCGCACACTTTACTTATTCTTTGGGATCCAATTTATGCAGTTTCTTCCTCCTCCCGGTTCTTCTCTATATATCCCGCTGGTGGTGCTGTACGCGCTGACGGCGCTTTCGCCGGTGCTTTTTATCTGCCTCTACCTGCGGGAACGCCGTAGCGTGTTTGTCGGCTGGCTACTGATTGTGACCGTGGGGTTGCTGGGTACGAGCCTGGGCGCAATGGCGGTTGTGTCAGAGAACCAGATTTTGCTGGTGCTGGCGCTCCTCATTGTTATCATTCCGGTGATTCTTTCGCTTTTTACGCCTCTGGGTTTGACCGGTCTGTTCCTTTATAGCGGTGTGCGCCTTATTGCTCGTGAGGGTTTTTCGCTCACTAATTCTTTGGCATTGGCTGCCGGTGTCGCTCTTATTGTGGGGCCGTTCTTTGTTCCCGGTTCGGTGGAGAATGTTCCGTTTGGCGGCGTGTGGGGCACTATTTATTTCTATTTTTCGCTGGTGCTGACCTATTTCACTATCTACGCGGTGGGCTTTACTGTGGCGGCAGCGTTGAACCTGGTAAATTTCCGCCAGCAGGCTGACTATGTGGTGGTGCTTGGTTCGGGTCTTATTGGTGACCAGGTGACTCCGCTGTTGGCGGGTCGTATCGATCGCGGCATTGAAATTTACCGTAAGAACCCCGGCTCGAAGCTGATTATGTCTGGCGGTCAGGGCGCGGATGAGGAGGTGCCCGAGGGCGTGGCGATGACTCGCTACGCTGTACCCCGCGGCATTCCCGAGGCGGACATTATTGTGGAGGACCGCGCGGTGAACACCCGCGAGAACCTGCTCTTCTCTTACGCCTTGATGCCGGAGGTTGCCGAGGGTAAAACCCCGAAAGTTGCTGTGGTAACAACCAGCTACCACCTGTTCCGTGCGTTGCTGTTGGCACGTTCGCTGGGTCTGGAATGCTGGGGTGCGGGGGCTCGTACGAAGCTGTATTTTGCGGTGAATGCTTTTATCCGTGAGTTTATTGGGTATTTGAGTATTACTCGCCGTCGCCACATCATCACTTTGAGCCTGTGCACGGTTCTCTACATTGCAGTGGCGCTCTTCGTGTGGTATTTGTACTCCGCCGATTTGAAGGGCCCGGGCGAACCGATGTAGCATCCAGCTGCGGCTCTAGCCGGTAGCCCCGTCCTAATGTATAGCGCTGCTCTAGCATGTGGCCCGGCGCATCCCAGCGATGGTGCATACAAAAGCTCCCCTGATCTCGGTTAATCTGAGCTTCAGGGGAGCTTTGAGGTTATTTACCAGCGTGAGTGAACATAATCTTCACAATCGCGAGAACAATAACGGCGAAGGTGAGCCACACAGCGCTTCGGAAGGTACGCCAGCAGAGCGGTTCGCCGCGGTAGCGAGCAATCGCGAAGTTGAGGCTAAAAATACGCCACACCACGGTCGCAAGACAGAGGAGAATAGTGTAGTCAAAA
Organism: Rothia sp. HMSC062H08; assembly: GCF_001810775.1. NCBI lineage: Bacteria > Bacillati > Actinomycetota > Actinomycetes > Micrococcales > Micrococcaceae > Rothia > Rothia sp. HMSC062H08. Next base: position 97,362 of record NZ_KV802674.1, on the reverse strand, counting down.
ATGATCTCGTAGGTGGCGCCGGGCGGTAGGATTGCCGCCAGAATCAGCAACAGCACGGGGTATACGGTCGTACCCAGAATCGGGCTTGCGTTGCCCAGCGCGTGCTTGACGAATTCTCGCGGCGGGGTGCCGCCGTGCAGTACCCGGTACTCCTGCATTTCTGCGATGACGTGGGCAATGTAGGTGGTCAGACCGGTACCCGTAATGTAGAGAATCGCGGTGCCGTCAAAGATAGCGTTCGCGTCGTAGACGCTCAGCAGAGCCGCCAGCACCAAGAAATTACCGTAGGTGTACGCGGAGATGCGGTGGGCTACATCGTGTGCATCGAGTTCAGCGAATTTGCGCCGTGCTTTACGAATTAGAAGGGGCAACCGATAGTCCTTTGGCGAGTGCGGGGATGAAAACTCAGACCCTGCGAGTGTGCGAAAAATAGTTTAGAGGAGCGATGACCACAGTCGGCAGAGGTTCTCCGTCATCTTGATGCGGCGCGGGCGCTCCGCCCACTGGGTGTACAGCAGCTCGGTGCAGACCTGCTCGTATTCGGCGCATACTTCATCCAGCATCGCCACCATTTTGCGGTCAATGACGAACGTTGACACTTCCATGTTCAGCGAGAAGGAACGCGGGTCCATATTGGACGAGCCAATGAACGCGATTTCGTCGTCGACCATCATGAACTTGGAGTGCAGCACGGTCGGGCTGGGGTACTGCAGAATACGCACCCCCGCCTGCAACAGCTGCTCGTAGTAGGAGCGCTGCGCCATGTTCGGCAGGAACTGGTCGCCCTTCTCGCACACAATCACGGTGGTTTCAATACCGGAGTAGGCGGCGTTCGTGAGTGCCTGCAGTAGGGTCTCTTCGGGCACGAAGTAGGGCGAGCAGATGGTAATACGCCGCTCGGCGTTGTAGATCAGGTAGTTAATGAGGCGCAGGTTGTTTTCGGTTTCAAAACCGGGGCCGGAGGGCACAACCTGGGCGCGCATCCCATCCTTGTAGTAGGGGATATTGGTGTTAATTTCTGCCAGGATCAGCTGGTTCGTTTCGGAGTACCAGTCGGAGACGAAAACGGCGTTGAGCTCTTCAACGATGGGGCCGGTGCAGGAGAAGGTCAGGTCCTTCCACTCCAAGCCCTTCTTAATGTTTTCGGGCATGTCGTAGGAGCGGTGAATAGCGTTCTGCGAACCGGAGAACGCGACGCGTCCGTCCACGACGAGGACCTTGCGGTGGTTACGCAGGTCGGGTCGCTGCCACTTGAGTTTCCACGGTTTGAGCGGCAGCATGAGGCGCCACTGCATACCCGAGTCGTTGAGCATTTTCACGAGTTTCTTATAGGACGGGTATTTGCAGGAGCCGATGTGGTCGAGGAGTACGCGCACCTGTACACCGCGTTCGTGGGCTGCGAAGAGGGCGTCCCAGAGGACTGCGCTCGCCTCGTCGTAGGCGGTGATGTAGAACTCGAAGTGCACGTATTTGGTGGCGCGGTCGACTTCTTCCGCCATGGCGACCATTGCCTCGTGGTTGTCGGTGTGGAGGGTGAATTGGTTGCCGCCGACCAGGGGGAGTGAGCCCAGGGTGTAGTTGAGCTGGCTGGCTGCCTTTGCGGGGTCGGAGAGGTCGTCGGTGCGGGTGAGGAAGGGCTTGTTCTCGCTGACTTCGCGGATCAAGTCGTTCATGGCGTGTTGGCGTGCGCGGCGGTAGGCGGGCAGGCGCGAGGAGCCGAAGACGAGGAATGCGATGAACCCTACGAAGGGGATGAAGAAGATGGCCATGAGCCAGCCCAGGGCAACCACGGGTTTGCGGTTGTAGGGGAGCCAACAGAGGGCTGCGAGTCGGATGAGGATATCGGCTATGCCGAGTGCGAGGCGTAGCCAGTCGGGCAGGAAGTCGAGGTAGGCGGGGGCAAACAAGTTCATCCCTCTATTATGCCGGTATTTCGTGTGGGGCGGGGGGGGGGAGTGGGTTTGCCGCTTCGTATGTGATGTGTCGGTATTGTGTGCGGGTGTTGTGTGCCAGTGGCGGGGCCGGAGGTTAGCCGGCTATGCTGTGAGCCTTAACGCTAAAAATGCACTTGAGCATTGTGTGCAGTGGTGAAATAATTGCAGTTATGCAGAAAAAGGAACAGAGCCTTCGCGAACGCCGCCGCGAACAAACCTGGACGGCAATCCACGAAGCAGCCCTCAAACGCGTCCGCGACCATGGGATGCGCGGAACCACCGTTGAAGAAATCGCCCAGGAGGCGGGCGTCTCCCCGCGTACCTTCTTCAACTACTTCCCCTCCAAAGAGGACGCCGTTCTGGGTCTGCGTGAACCGGTGGTCAGCGAGGAAATCCTCGAAACAGACCGCGCCCACGAGGATGACAACACCATCATTCGTGTAACCCACCTTCTCTGGGAGGTCATTTTCCAGAGCTTCCACTACGCCAATGGCAAGGACCCCCGAGCTCCCTTTCAGGAGTTCCCCGAGTCCGCGAAACGAATGAAAATGCACTACATGAAGTGCGAACAGGTGCTCACCGATTACCTGAACACTATTGACTGGGTGGCTTTTGACGCGGCCGGTCGCCGCGGCCCCTTCCCGCGCCGAACCCCCGCTGACCCGCTGACCGATCACTTCCGGGAGCGATCACGCGCAAAGGTCCAGCTTGCCTCCGCGGTGCTTCGTCAGCTGGAGTTCGCCCGCGACCTGGAAGATAAAGAGGATATTGCCCGCCATATCCGCCAGACGGTGAAGACCTTCCAGTTCCTGCTTTTTGAGCAGAACCGACCGGCAATCTAGCGGCGGTTCACTGCTACAAACTACAAAAGCCCGCCGGAAACCGAATCCGAGGCCCCGAATCGAGGCAACCGAATCCAGAGCCCGGCGGACACTCACAACAGACATATAGAACGTAACTAAGGATTAAACGATGAGTACAGAGGAAAAGAATCTACCTCAGCCGCCAGCCGGTGAGGCTAAGCAGGAAAGTAAAAACCGCATCCGCGCCATGTTCCTGGGCCTGGTCATTGTGATGCTCATGTCCTCGCTGAACCAGACGATTCTGGCGCCGTCGCTGCCCACGATTGTGGGTGAGCTTCACGGCGTGGAGCACATGAGCTGGGTGATTACTATTTTCATCCTGCTTTCGACGATTACGATGCCGGTCTACGGCAAGCTTTCTGACCAGTTTGGACGCAAGCCCTTCCTGATTTTTGCGATTGTCTCTTTCATGGCGGGTTCGATTGTTGGCGCGCTTGCGCAGAGCATGAACTGGCTGATTTTTGCTCGTGGCCTGCAGGGTCTGGGTGGCGGTGGCCTGATGATTCTTTCTCAGGCGGTGATTGCTGATGTGATTCCTCCGCGCGATCGAGGCCGCTACATGGGTATTATCGGTGGCGTTTTCGCGTTCTCGTCGGTGGCTGGTCCGCTGATTGGCGGCTGGATTACTGAGGGTCCGGGTTGGCGTTGGGCGTTCTGGCTGAACCTGCCGCTGGCTATTCTGTCGATTCTTGCGGTAATTTTCTTGCTGCCGCACCGCCCGTTCCGTGAGCGTGAGAAGCACAGCATCGACTACCTTGGTTCGCTGATTCTGATGGCGGGTACGAGTGCGCTCGTGCTTGCCACAATTTGGGGTGGCAACCAGTACGAATGGTCCTCGCCGCAGATTATTGGTCTGCTGATTTTCTCGGTGGTTGCTGCGCTGGTGTTTATCCCGGTGGAGAACCGTGCGGCTGAGCCGATTATGCCCATGTACCTGTTCAAGAACCGTAACTTCCTGCTGACTCTGGGTGCTTCGCTGGCGCTGGGTGTGGCAATGTTCGGTGCGGTGGAGTATATCCCGACTTATCTGCAGATGGCGCTGGGTGTGAGCGCTACGGTGGCTGGTCTGCTGATGATCCCGATGATGGGTGTCATGCTGGTGGTGTCGATTGTGACGGGCCGCGTGGTGTCGAAGACTGGTCGCTATAAGCGTTATGTGACGAGCGGTACCGCGATTGTGGCGCTGGGCCTGTTCCTGCTGTCGACCGTGACTATTGAGACTCCGACCTGGCTGTTCTGTATATACCTTGCGGTGATGGGTGCCGGTTTGGGTATGTCCATGCAGTTCTTGACTCTGATTGTTCAGAATGCGTTCCCGGTGAGCGTGGTTGGTACCGCGACGGCGTCGAATAACTTCTTCCGTCAGGTGGGTGCTACTGTGGGTGCCTCGCTGGTGGGTGGTCTGTTTACCTCGCGTCTGACCTCGCTGATTTCTGAGCGTATGCCGCAGCAGGCGCTACAGTCTTCGGGTAGCCATGCGTCTTCGTCTCTGACTCCTGAGCTGGTGGCGTCTTTGCCGGAGCCGGTGCACGGCATCATTGTGAATGCGTATAACGATGCGCTGATTCCGCTGTTCCTGTACCTGGTGCCGCTGGGCCTGGTGTCTACGCTGCTTCTGTTCTTCATTCGTGAGGATGCGTTGGCGACGACCCTGGAGACTGAGCCGGCTGTTGATATTGCCCGTGCGGCGACCGGTGCGATTCCGGTGATTACTCCGGAGATGGCGGCGAAGGATGCGCAGGCTCTGAAGAGCATGCAGGGTCCTAACCGCAGGACGATTGCTGAGTCAGTGAGCTCGGATGCTTCGCATGAGGCGGGCTCTTCGGAGGATGGCGGCTCCTCGCGTTCCTAGAACGAGGGATAACGAAAAGGTGCGCGCCGGAGGCGTTGCCTTCCTATATAAGCGGCGCCCCGGTGCGAGTCGTGTGCTCGTGCCGGGGCGCCGCTTTTGGTTGAGTTGCCTTAACCAGTGCGCTTAAGAGGTGTGCCTTAGTGCTTGGTTTAGGGGTTGGAAGTGTTGGTTTAGTCCCTTAAATAGTGGGTTTACGTGGTGTTTTGCCCCATTAAAGCGCTTATCGAAAAGGTTATTACGTCCCTATGTCGAGAGAATTGTTTCCGATGTAAAATTTTCGTAAAAATTGTTAATCCGCCCCTTTTCCCCGGTATTCCGGGGCATTTTTTTACCCAGCTCCCTTTTAGCTTGCATACAGGCTGTTCTAAGGGGTGAAAGTGCCCAATGTGGGTTTGGTGGAAGTGTTACAGGCTATATAAGATAAAGTACATATGCTCCTAGTGACAGTCATCACGAAGCAGTGCGCTAGGACAGCATGACACACATGCCTTAACACCGACATCTACACAAGGAGGGGAACCGTCCCATGTTTAGGTACATCCTCCAGCGATCGCTGACGTACCTCGTCATGGTCTTTATTACGACCACGATGGGTTACTTTGCAGCGGTTACTGCCCTGAAGCCTGCCCTCTTGGAGCAGGAAAAGGTTCCGAAGCCTAGCCCCGAGCAGGTGAACCGTAACTTCGCATCCCTGGGTCTCGATCCCGAAATGAACCCCTGGGACCGCTACGTTCAGTGGCTGACCAATGTGGTCACCAAGTTCGATTGGGGCCGTAGCCCCAACGGCGCGTACATTAACCAGGAATTTGGCCAGCGCGTGTGGGTTTCTACCCGCCTGCTGCTGGTGGCTACCATTCTCTCGATTGTGATTGGTATCGCCCTGGGTGTGTACTCGGCAGCTCGCCAGTACAAGTTCTCTGACCGTGTTATCACCGGTTACTCCTACCTGGTCTACATCATCCCCGCTCCCGTTGCTTACTTCGTGGTGCAGCAGGGCGCGACCACTATCAACAACATCGCCGTTGCTAATGGTGGAGAGAAGATTTTCTATGTGACCGGTATTTCGACTCCGGGTCTGACCGGATTCTGGGAAATCACCATGGATATGGCGGCGCACTACGTCGTGCCGACCTTCTGTATGACCATCTTCGGTTGGGCTGGTTACCAGATTGCACAGCGTCAGTACCTGCTCGATAACGTGAACGCTGACTTCGTGCGTACCGCTCGTGCTAAGGGCTTGACCCGTAACCAGGCGATTACTCGCCACGCACTGCGCGTCTCCTTCATCCCCGTGGCACAGTCCATCGCGTACCAGATTCCGATGATTTTTGCGGGTGCATTCTTCGCCGAGACCGTCTTTGCATGGCCCGGTATCGGTAAGTGGTCGATTGACTCCATTTCCGCGCAGGACGTGAACGCTGCGACCGTGACCCTCGCGTACGGTTCTGCACTGTTCGCTGTCGGTGCGATCATCGCTGATATCGCTACCACCATCGTCGACCCCCGAGTGAGGATCTCATGAGTCAGGTAACTGCAACTTCCTCCGTACCGGTGGTACAGGAGAACGGTGACTTCAAGGTCATCAACAAGAGCGTTATTATTCTGCGCCGCTTCCTGCGTAACAAGGCTGCAGTCTTCGGTCTGTGCGTGTTCATCGGCATGGGTCTGTTCGGTCTGTTCGGTAAGTACCTGACCAAGTACAAGCCCAACGACATTGACTACATGGCGCTGGGTGAAGGCCCCTCGGCCGAGCACTGGTTCGGTACCACCATCGCGGGTAATGACGTGTTCGCCATGATGTCTGAGGCCGTCTGGACCTCTCTCCAGATTGGTGTGGTCGTCGGTTTGGCCACTGTGTTCATCTCCGCAGTTTACGGTTGTGTGATGGCGTACTTCGGTGGCTGGATTGACAAGATTATGCTGTTCATCCTCGAGACCCTGATCATGGTTCCCTCGCTGCTGATTCTGGCAATTCTGATTAACGGTCAGGTTGGTAAGCAGATTCAGAAGAGCGTCCCCACCTGGGTTCTGCTCTCTGCAGTGCTGATTGCCTTCGGCTGGATGGGTAGCGCCCGTGTTATTCGTGCAATGGCGCAGTCCCTCATCAACCGCGACTTCGTGAAGGCTGCACGCTACATGGGTGTGCACCCCTTCAAGATTGTGATGCGCCACCTGGTTCCGAACATTGGCTCCCTGCTGGTTCTGAACTTCACCAGCGGCATCATGGGCGCTGTGCTCTCTGAGGTCGCTTACTCCTTCATCGGCATCGGTATTAAGTACCCCAACTACTCGCTGGGCTCGCTGATTTCGGATGCTTCGCAGCAGATTAACACCCTGCCGCACATGTTCTGGTTCCCGGTTCTGTTCTTCTTCCTGCTGGTTGGTCCGCTGGCCCTCATGAACGACGGTCTGCGTGACGCATTCGACCCGACTTCGATGTCGGTCGGTAAGATCAAGAAGTCCAAGAAGAACGAGAAGGCAGAGGCACCCGCTGCCGCTGCAAAGGAGGCGAAGAACTAATGAGTACCTCTCCCGTTCTGAGCGTTAAGGACCTCAACGTCCGCTTCAATACTGAGAATGGCATCGTGCATGCTGTTCGCGGTGTGAACTTTGACCTGTACCCCGGTAAGACCCTGGGTATTGTGGGTGAGTCCGGTTCCGGTAAGTCCGTTGCCTCCATGGCGATTATGGGTCTGCACCCGACTACCGCTGACATCACCGGTTCGGTCAAGTACAACGGCACCGAGCTGCTGGGCTTGAGCGATAAGGAAATGTGCGCATACCGCGGCAAGGAGATCTCTATGATCTTCCAGGATCCGCTGTCCTCGCTGACCCCCGTGTACACCATTGGTGATCAGATTGCTGAGGTGCTCAAGGTTCACAACAAGGGCATGAGCAAGCAGGCTATCAAGGACCGTTCCATCGAACTGATGCGTATGGTGGGTATTCCTTCGCCGGCTGACCGCCTGCGTTCCTTCCCGCACGAGTTCTCCGGTGGTATGCGTCAGCGCATCATGATCGCTATGGCGATTGCGAATGACCCCCGCGTGCTCATCGCCGATGAGCCCACCACCGCACTGGATGTGACCATTCAGGCGCAGGTGCTGGAGGTTATGCAGAAGGCTCAGGATGAGACCGGCGCAGCGACCATCATGATTACCCACGACCTGGGTGTTGTGGCTGGTATGGCTGACGACATTCTGGTGATGTACGCCGGTAAGCCGGTGGAGATTGCGAAGGCAGAGGACCTGTACAAGCATCCCTCCCACCCGTACACCATCGGTCTGCTGGGTGCGGTCCCGCGTGTGGACCGTTCCGAGAAGGTCTCCCTGGTTCCGATTGAGGGTACCCCTCCGAACCTGATTAACCCGGTGACCGCGTGCTCCTTCCGCCCGCGTTGCCCCATCGCTAAGAGCGGTGGCCAGTGCTGCCAGGACTCCAACGGCGAGCCCGATCTGCAGCTGCTGGAAGGCGTCGGCGAGGGCCACTACTCCTCCTGCACCATCTCTCAGGAGCTGGTCGGTAAGACCGCTGACGAGCTGTACCCGGTTCCGGAGCCCCCGGTATCGAAGTACGACGGCATTCCGCGTGAGGAGCGTGCCCCCGTCCTGGAGGTCCGCAACGTCAAGAAGCACTTCCCGCTCATGAAGGGTGCGCTGATTAAGCGCCGCGTGGGCACTGTGAAGGCTGTGAACGGCCTGTCCTTCGACATTCGCGAGGGCGAGTGCTTCTCCATCGTGGGTGAGTCCGGTTGTGGTAAGACCACCACCCTGCTGGAAATCATGGAGTTCAACAAGAACACCGACGGTGAGATTCTGATTAACGGAACCTCCACCAAGGACGGCAAGTCCGCAGGTGAGATTCTTGAGCTGCGTAAGAACCAGCAGATGGTGTTCCAGGACCCCACCGGTGCTCTGGATCCGCGCTTCACCGTTTACGAGGTGCTTGCTGAGCCGCTGGAAAACCAGGGCATGAACAAGGCAGACATCAAGAAGCGCGTCATCGAGCTGATGCACATTGTGGGTCTGCAGCCTGACCACGTGAACCGCTTCCCGAACCAGTTCTCTGGTGGTCAGCGTCAGCGTATCGGTATTGCTCGTGCGCTTGCTGTGAACCCCAAGCTCGTGGTTCTGGATGAGCCGGTGTCTGCACTGGACGTGTCCGTCCAGGCTGGTGTGATCAACCTGCTGGAGGAGCTGCGTGCAAACCTGGGCCTGAGCTACCTGATGGTTGCTCACGATCTCGCGGTGATTCGCCACGCATCCGACCGCGTTGCAGTGATGTACCTGGGCCGTATTGTTGAGATTGGTGACGTCGATCAGGTGTTCGACAACCCGATCCACCCGTACACCCGTGCACTGCTCTCGGCGATTCCGGTTCCGGATCCCGAGGTTGAGGCAAAGCGTCACCGCATTATGCTTGAGGGCGACCTGCCCACTCCGGTGAACGCGCCTAAGGGCTGTGGCTTCTCGAGCCGTTGCCCGGTTTTCAAGCTGCTGCCTGAGGACAAGAAGCGTCGTTGCCTGGAGGAGATGCCGGAACTGACCCCCGTTGAGGGCCAGGATCACGGTTATGCTTGCTACTACCCTGAGGCTGAGGCCGCTACGGTGTAGCTCTAGAGTCGGCTGAATAAGTCGCATGTGTGCCGAGGGGCGAATATTCGTTGAATATTCGCCCCTCGGGTTTTTTAATGCCCGGTACTGGTGAGGCGCGTGCAGCTTGAGATTGTCACCTGGTGAGACGGCGGGAGCCTCAGAATGTGGCGCTTGGCACTGAAACCAGCAAGAAAACAGGAAAAACTGCACTGACTAGGCGTAACCTTTCTCACCATTCAAGATATGAATATTTATAGGCGAGCTTCTATACCGCGGGTAAGCCATAATTAAGCCTGTGGGTGCGCCGCTAGGGGCGTGCCTCAAGGAACACATTCATAGACCGGCACTAATTCATCGCTCACCGCACCCTAATTGCGGCGCATGAGCAGGGAACCCTTGACGCTTTCCTGCGGGATTATTGAGGGTCAAACGTATAAGAGGACACTCTCATGGAGAAGAATTTCATCCTGAACCGTCGTACCGTTCTCGGTGGCGCTGCAGCACTGGGTACCGTGGGCGTACTGGCTGCGTGCGGCTCGTCCAAGGACTCCAAGGCAACCACCAAGGGTGCAACCGTGGGCACCGATGCCAAGGAGCTTTATGACCTTGCTGAGGCCGCTGTTTCTGAGCTGAAGGATGGCGGCACTCTGCGCCTGGCTATTCCGGGTATTGGTCCGGACTTCAACCTTTTCAGCGCGGATGGCAACTCCCTGTACACCCAGACCGCTATGAGCCCCGTGGCTTACGCAGGCCTGTGGCAGGGTGACCCCCTGGGTAAGCGCACTCTGGCTCCCGAGTTTGCGAAGAGCTTCGATGTCGCCGAAGAAAACGGTCTGCCCGTCGTCTCCATTGAGCTGAACCCCCAGGCTAAGTTCAACGATGGTACCCCCATCGACTACAAGGCTCTGCAGGCTACCTGGAACATCCTCAAGAGCACCGATGGTGACTACAAGGTCGGAAGCAGCGGCATCTACAGCAGCATTGCTTCCGTGGAGCGCGACGGTGATGACTTCAAGGTGAAGGTAACCTTCTCCGCACCTTACTACCCGCTGAATACCCTCTTCGCTGGCATTGTGCACCCGGCTCTGCTGGACAAGGAACTCTTCAACACTGGTTTCGTTGACAAGCCGCACCCCGAGTACTGGGTTGGCCCCTTCACCATTGCTGAAGGTGGTTGGAACTCGACCGAGAAGACCCTGACCCTGACCCGCAACGACAAGTGGTGGGGCGAGAAGCCCGTTCTGGAGCGCATTGTCTTCCGTCAGATGGATCCCGCTGCTGAGCGCGCGGCATTCAAGAACGATGAGCTTGATGCGATTGGTGCTACCACCGCTTCCGCATACAAGGAGCTCAAGGACGTTGCTAACATCGAGATCCGCCGAGGCTCTCGCCTGTTCTCCGGTGGCGTGACCATGAACCCCGCCCGCATGCAGGATGTTGCTCTGCGCCGCGCTGTGGTTACTGGTCTGAACCGTGAGGCTCTCGCCAAGGTTCGTTTCCAGGGCCTGGATTACGAAGAGAAGCTTCCCAACTCGATGATTCACATGCCCTTCAACGAGTACTACCAGGACACCTACCCGACCCCGAACAACGATGCTGCTGCTGCATCCAAGATTCTGGAAGATGCAGGCTACACCAAGAACGGTGAGTTCTACGAGAAGGACGGCAAGCAGGCTGCCTTCAAGTTCTCCATCTTCGGTGAGGATCCCACCTCCAAGGCTGTCGGTCAGACCCTGGTTCAGCAGCTGAAGTCCGTAGGTATTAATGCTGAGCTCGACTCCCGTGCTGTTAGCGAGTTTAACAAGACCATGGCCTCCAAGGACTACGACGCAACCTCCTCCGGTTTCGCTCCGAGCTCCCCGGATGCTACCGAGGCTACCGAGCAGTTCTACATGCGCCGTAAGCCTGAGGAAGCTGGTTCCGATGAGATCAATGAGATGATCGCAAAGATGAAGCTCATTGCTGACGACAAGGAACGCAACCAGGCTTGCAATGAGATCGAGAAGAAGCACCTGGCTGAGTTCGCAGTGCTGATTCCGCTCATGAACGGCCCCGAGTACAAGTTCGTGAAGAAGGGTCTGCGCAACTACGGCGTGTCCCTCTTCCAGGGCACCGGCATTCACTGGGAGAAGGTTGGTTGGGCTAAGTAAGTCCTCATCCCTTCACCTCCTAGGTGAATAGCCTAGAGCTATTGAAAGTGTCCACCCGGATTATCCGGGTGGACACTTTTTGCATTTCTGGAGGGGGCTTTGGGTGCTTTTGTGTACCTATGTGGGGGAGTGATGGTATAGCTATCCGGCAAAATCCGAAAAATTCGCGCAAAAACAGGGTATTCATAGTATGAATATCCAAAAGACACGATAAATATTAAGAAATATTGTGATAATTCTTGGTTTTCGATCCTGGGGCGCGCTACAGTGGAGTCATACAAAGTTATGCAGTGCTCTGCATAAATAATCAACACTTCGGGGATACGGGATACACCCGCCCACGCAAGACAGAAGGAAACCACTCCCATGACCGCCCACACCGCATACACCGCGAGTAGCCACGAAGCGACCAAGAACAGCTTCAGCCGCCGCGCCCTCATTGGCGGCACCGCGGCTCTGGGAGCTGTAGGTCTGCTCAGCGCCTGCGGCAACGGCAGCGCAAGCTCTGAAAAGACCAAGGCCGCCGGCGCCGGTGCCAATATCGAAGACCTCTACAACATCAACGCTCAGGATGTGAACAGCCTGAAGAAGGGCGGCACCCTGCGCCTGCCCGCCGGATCCATCGGTCCGAACTTCAATTTCTACACCCAGAGCGGTAACACCAGCGATAACGTCAACGTTATGAGCACCATCAGCCAGGCCGGCATGTGGAACCTCGACTTTGACGGCACTTACAAGCTGAACACCGACTTTGCTGTCTCCTTCGAGCACAGCAAGAAGGGCGACAAGGTTCAGGTTGCCGTCAAGCTCAACCCCAAGGCTGTCTTCAACGATGGCACCCCCATTACCTACAAGGCGCTCCAGTCCACCTGGAACATCTTCAAGAGCCTGGATAACGGCTACAACATTGTCTCCAGCGGCATCTACGAATTCGTCGAATCCGTAGAAAAGGGCGAAGACGACTACAGTGCAATCGTCACCTTCTCCAAGCCCTTCTATCCGCTGCAGAGCCTCTTCTCTGAGATTCTGCACCCCGCACTGGAAGACGTCGAGCTCTTCAACAACGGCTTCGTGGATGCGCCCCACCCCGAGTACTGGGCTGGCCCCTTCACCCTGGCGGATAAGGGCTGGGACTCCACCGCGAAGACCTTCAGCGTTGTACCCAACGACAAGTGGTGGGGCACCAAGCCCCTGCTGGACAAGATTGTCTTTACCCAGATGGAATCCAGCGCTGCACGTGCCGCGTTCAAGAACGACGAAATTGACGCTATCGGTGCAAGCACCTCCTCCACCTACACCGAGGTGAAGAACGTGGCAGGTACCGAACTGCGTAAGGGTACCCGCCTCTACGCCGGTGGTCTGGATATCAACCCCCGCCGCGTCAAGGATGCTGCCCTGCGTAAGGCAATCTTCGCCGGCACCAACCGTGAAGCACTCGCGAAGATTCAGTACCAGGGCCTGCCCTACGAGGAAACCATCCCCGGTTCGATGATTCACATGCCCTTCTCACCCTACTACCAGGATTCCTACCCGACCCCGAATAACAGCGTTTCGGAGGCGCAGAAGATTCTGGAGGCCGCCGGTTACACCAAGAACGGCGACTACTACGAGAAGGACGGCACGAAGGCTGGCTGTGCAGTGGTGGTCTTCGGTGACGATCCGACCAACAAGGGTAAGGCTCAGACCTTCACTCAGCAGATGAAGGATGTCGGCATTGAGATCCGGATCGATCAGCACGCCGATAGTGAGTTCGCCACCATTCTGGGCAACTGGGACTACGATATTTCCTTCAGCGGCTACTCGGTCTCTGCTGACGCAACCGAGGGTACCAAGCAGTTCTACTACTCCGAGAACAACGAAGGTATCGGCAGCAAGGAAATCGATGCCCTCATCGACGCCATGACCCTCATTGAGGACGACAAGGAACGTAACCTCGCCTGCAACGAGATTGAGAAGAAGCACATGGCGGAGTTCGCCTTCCTGGGCACCATTACGAACGGTCCTGACTTTGTGATGGTCAAGAAGACTCTGGCTAACTACGGTCCGCGCCTGTACAAGTCGATGGACTGGACTGCTGTGGGCTGGATGAATTCCTAGGGGTTCCTGCCCTATGAGCGGGTCGAATGCGTATATGCGCGTTCGGCCCGCTTTGCTGTGCCCGCTGACTATTTCTGGAGGTGGGGGAGGGGGCACTGCGTGAAGGGTGGTGGGGTTGTGCCGACATGGATTTAGGCTCGGTGTCTTAGGGCCGGGCGTAATAATTTAGAAATATTTATCGTGTTGCGCACTTGTGGTGATGCGTGTGGTGTACACTACTAAAAAATATTAAATGTGGCTTAGAACATAGCTTTAGGTCACATTATTTTGCATGGCTTGACCTGCCCGCCCATCACCGCAGATGGCAGACGCTCCTGTAGGCGGAAACCCCGCCTCCAGAGCACGCGAGCCACCCACTTTACACTGCAAACACTGCATCAGTGCAGTCCACACCCCCAAGGAGCCCGTCATGAGCCCCCACCCCATCCCCTCCCTCTCCGGATTCAACCCGATCATGAGCCGCCGCGTACTGTTCGGCGGCGCAACCGCCGTCGCTGCTGTCGGCGTACTGAGCGCTTGTGGCTCCTCGTCCTCCAAGACCGAGCACAAGGCAAGCGAAACCCCGTTCTATGAAATCAACGAGCAGGATACCTCGAAGCTCAAGCAGGGCGGTACCCTGAACCTGAGCACCTACTCCCTGGGCCCGGACTTCAACCGCTTCTCCCAGAACGGCTCGAGCACCTCCGTCTCCGAAACCATGGGCGTTATCGCCGGTGCCGGCATCTGGCGCAGCACCTACAAGGGCGAAGACGAGCTCGACCCCAACTACTGCCTCGGCTTCGAAGCTAAGGAAGTAGACGGCAAGATCACCGCAGAGGTTCGCCTGAACCCCAAGGCAGTCTTCAACGACGGCACCCCCATCGACATCGACGCCCTCAAGGCAACCTGGCAGATCCAGCGTGACCCCGACGGTGAATACAAGATTGCCGCAGCGGGTATCTACGAATTCATCGAAAGCGTTGAAGCTATCGATGGCGACCGCTACCACGCACGCGTTGTTTTCAAGACTGCGCACAACCCCGTCAAGGGTCTGCTCTTTGGTGGAATCCTGCACCCGGCGATGCTCGACGTAAACCTCTTCAACGAAGGCTTCGTCGACAACCCCCACCCCGAGCTCGGTTGCGGCCCCTTCACTCTGGCACCCAACGGCTGGAACTCTTCCGAGAAGACCTTCACCGCAGTCCCCAACGACAAGTGGTGGGGTGAGAAGCCCAAGCTGGACCGCATCGTCGTGCGTGAAATGGCAGACGCTGCAGCTCGCGCCGCCTACAAGAACGGCGAGCTGGACGTCGTGGAATCACGTACCCTCAGCGCCTACAACGAGATGAAGGACGTTGCAAACTCTGAAATCCGCCGCGGTCGCCGCCTCTTCGCCGGCGGCATGAACCTGAACGCAGAGCACATCACTGATGTTGCTGTCCGTAAGGCAATCTTCCTGGGTATCGACCGTGGTGCTCTGGCAAAGATTCGCTTCCAGGGTCTGCCCTACGAAGAAGAAGTTCCCGGCTCGATGCTTCTGTTGGGTTCCTCCCAGTACTACCGCGACAACTACCCGGCACGTAACCCGGAGGAAGCACGCAAGGTCCTGGAGAAGGCAGGCTACACCAAGTCCGGCGACTTCTACGCGAAGGACGGCAAGACCATCACCTTGAAGCTGACCACCTTCGGTGATGACGCCACCACCAAGGGCCAGGCACAGACCTTCATCCAGAGCATGAAGGAAATCGGCATTAACTTCGAGCTCGATTCGCGTGCACAGTCTGAATTCTCGAAGGTTGTTGGTAACCGCGAGTACGACGTAAGCATTTCGGGCTTCGGCGTGACCTCCGAGCCGACCAGTGCAGCCGAGTACTTCTACCACTCCAAGAACTGGAACGGCGTCGGCACCCCCGAAATCGACGCTATGGTCGACGAGATGGTCACCATCCTCGATGACGCTAAGCGCGCCGAGAAGTGCAACGAAATTGAGAAGAAGCACATGAGCGAGGTTTGCCTCTTCATCCCCTTCCTCAATGGCCCGGACTTCAAGGCATGCCGCCCGAAGCTCGCTAACTACGGTGCGTTCCTCTTCAAGACCACCGACTGGTCTACCGTCGGCTGGATGGCATAAGCCGCAGTTTTAAGCTCCCTGCCCCCTATACGTTTTCGCAGTGTCGTATAGGGGTGGGGAGCTTTTTCTTGTGGAGGGTTCAGTGCGCTTTAGTTGCCCCGACGCTGTGCTTGTAACTTGTAACGACTCTCAAAGTACCGGGTGTGACGCGCTCGCGCGCCAATGCTACATAATATTTCATTTTTTAGTTTTCGCACGCGGCTTCCGCATGATGATGCGGGTTCGGGCGCTGAACCCGTGATTTTTAGACGGTGTATAGTTCTTCCACGGATTGGACTGTGGTCTGCGTCGCTTCTTTTGGGGGTATACTGTGTTTCAACCACAAACAATGTGGGGGCTCTCACAAAGGTGATGGGCGGGAGCTTCGGCGCTCCCGAAAAATCAGCGCACAACACGGTGCGCTTATCGAATAGCACCCGAGCCCTCCGGCATGAGGAGAATACATGACTCATCTACGTATTAATCGCCGTACCCTGCTGACCGGCACCGTTGCCCTGGGTACCGTCGGCCTGCTCGCTGCATGCGGCGGCGGCTCTGACAAGAAGATCAGCGGTAAGGCTGCATCAAGCACCGAGGAAATCGTCAAGAACCTCGAAATTAACAAGCAGGACCGCTCCTCCCTCAAGCAGGGTGGCGAGTTCCGCGGTAGCGTCTCTGCAGTCGGCCCGAACTTCAACATTCTGACTCAGAGCGGCTACACCACCGCGAACCTCACCGCATTCGGTGGCCCCTGCAACATCCCCTCCGCTATCGGCTTCACCTCCCTGAGCCCTGCTGGCGAATACAGCCTCAACGACGACTATGTCAGCGACTACAAGGCAGAGACCGTTGGCGGCGTGCAGACCATCACCTTCAAGCTCAACTCTAAGGCTGTCTTCAACGACGGCACCCCCGTTGACGTTGAGGCAATCCGCGCCGCGTGGACCGTCTACCGCAACCCCGATGACGGCTACAACGTCATCGCAACTCCCTTCTGGCAGCAGGTGGCGTCCATCGACCCCGTGGATGGCGACAAGACCCGCGTCAAGATCGTCATGTCCAAGCCCCTGTACCCCGCTGAGACCCTCGGCCTGCTCGGTCTGCACCCCGCACTGACCGACAAGGAGCTCTTCAACAACGGCTTCGTGAACAAGCCCATGGATCAGTACTGGTCCGGCCCCTTCAAGATTGGCGAGTGGAACTCTTCGGCTAAGACTCTCACCCTTGTGCCCAACGACAAGTGGTGGGGTGAGAAGCCGCTGCTGGACCGCATTATCTGGCGTGAAATGGGCGACGAGGCAGAGCGCGCAGCGTTCAAGAATGGCGAGCTGGACAGCATTGGCTTTGCTGGCCTGGCAACCTACAACGCTGTCAAGGGTCAGCCCGGTGTCCAGATTCGTACCGGCCAGAGCCTCGGCGTGATTAACCTGCAGTTCAACCCGACCCGCGTGACCGACACCGCCCTGCGCCGTGCAGTCTTCGCCGCGGTTGACCGCTCCCAGCTGGCTAAGGTCAAGTTCGGCCAGATCAACTGGGAAGAGCCCCTGACCGGCTCCATGATTGCTATGCCCTTCCAGAAGGGCTACCAGAACAACATGCCGTCCAACCCCGGCGCCGAGGCTGCGGCAAAGATCCTGGAAGCAGCAGGCTACTCCAAGTCCGGCGACTACTACGCCAAGGACGGCAAGACTGCAGGCTTCTCCATCACCTACTTCGGTTCGGATGCAACCTCTCTGGCTCAGTTCCAGAACCTCGAGCAGCAGCTCAAGGCGGCAGGTATTAAGCTCGAGCAGGACAACCAGCCGCAGTCCCAGTTCAACTCCGTGATGGGCGCTAAGCAGTACGACTGTGCCTTCTCCGGTTGGGGCATTGGTGCTGACCCCGCCGACAGCGTTCAGTACTTCTACACCAGCGAAATTAACGAGGGTGTGGGCGATCCTGAGCTGGATAAGTACATTGCCTCCATTTACGAGAAGGAATCCCACGAGGAGCAGTTGAAGATGGCTGCTGAGGCTGAGAAGCAGCACATGGAGAAGGTCGCTATTTACTTCCCCTACGCTAACGGCCCCAGCTACGTAGCTGTGAAGGAGAAGCTGGCTAACTACGGTCCTTCCCTCTTCGCAACCAGCTACACCGACCCCAAGCGCTGGGTCAATGTGGGTTGGCAGAACTAAAGCCACATGTTAATTTTCTGGATTCCTATTCGGTAGTTGCTGAATTTTCGGAGGCGCCGGTATAAGGCTCTGGAGGGTAAAGTCCCGCGGTATTCCGCCTCAGTGGCGGGGTACTGCGGGGCTTTTCTGTGTTTTTGATGGGGGGTTTGTGGTGGGGTGGTTTCGGGGATTGGCTGAAATATTTTCCCTAAAACGGTGAACTAGGTCATAGTGCGTGGGAAATGTGTGTATACTAATCTCAATGCAAAATGTGCGTGCTGTCACAAAGGTGTGCGGGTTGTGTTCCCCCGCGTACAGCAAAGCAGCATCCCACCTAACTGAGGAAAACTAATGACCACTTTCACCCTCAACCGTCGTACCCTGCTCACCGGCACCGTCGCCCTGGGCACCGTAGGCCTGCTCGCAGCCTGCGGCGGCAACTCCTCCAAGACCGAAACCAGCGCTCTCTCCGCGGGCGACGACCTCTCAAAGGCAGTCTCCTACAACGAGAAGGACCGCTCCGCCCTCAAGGACGGCGGCGAACTGCGCCTGAGCGCTGACGGCATCGGCCCGAACTTCAACATCCTCAACACCAACGGCTACACCGCCGGCAACCTGAACATTCAGGCAGCCATCAACTCCGCCTTCACCGGCGGCTTCTACGCCGACTTCCGCGGCGAGTCGCACATGAACGAGGACTACGTCACTGAGTACAAGGCGCAGACCGTTGACGGCGTGCAGACCGTGACCTTCAAGATCAACCCCAAGGCAGCCTTCAACGACGGTACCCCCATCGACGTGAACGCCGTCAAGAGCTACCAGACCATCTACACCGCCGCGGCATCCGGTTCGGACTACCAGATCACCCCCTCGCCCATCTGGGAACAGGTCGCAAGCGTCGAGGCTGTGGACGGCGATACCCGCCACGTGAAGGTCACGATGTCCAAGCCCTGGTACCCCATCGAAGGCAGCTTCACCTCGTTCCTGCACCCGGCATTCGCCGACCCCAAATTCTTCAACGACGGCCTGAACGACAAGCCCCTCGACCAGTACTGGGCAGGCCCCTTCAAGGTCGGCGAGTGGAACTCCTCCTCCAAGGTGCTCACCGTCGTCCGCAACGACAAGTGGTGGGGCCAGAAGCCCGCCCTCGAGCGCATCACCTGGCGTGAAATGAGCTCCCAGGCAGAGCAGGCAGCCTACAAGAACAACGAAATCGACTACGTGGACGCCAGCACCCTCAGCTCCTACAACGAGCTCTCCGGCGTGGCAAACACCGATATCCGCAAGGGCAGCGCCCTCGGCGTGGGCAACTACGAAATCAACCCCGAAAAGGTGCCCCTGCCCGTCCGCCGCGCCTTCGTTACAGCCCTCAACCGTGAGCAGCTGCAGAAGCTGCGCTACGAGAAGCTCGGCTGGAAGGAAACCCTGCCCGGCTCCATGTGCATGCTGCCCATGCAGGAAGGCTACCAGGACAACTACCCGACCAAGCTCGGCAAGGACGTCGCCACCAAGATCCTTGAGGACGCGGGCTACACCAAGTCCGGTGACTACTACACCAAGGACGGCGCTAAGGTCTCCTACCCGGTCATCACCTTCGGTAGCGACCCGGTTGTCAGCTCCACCGCACAGTTCCTGGTTCAGCAGATGAAGGAAATCGGCGTTGAACTGACCATCGAGAACCACGGTGCCTCCGAAATGTCGAGCATCATCTCCTCCAAGAACTTCGCGATTAAGACCGGTGGCTACGGCATCACCACCTCCCCGGTGGATGCGGCGAACTACTTCTACATCTCCGAGACCAACAACGGTCACGGTAAGGATCTGGACTCGCTGGCAGCAACCATGATGTCCACCGAGGACCCGAAGGAACAGCTCAAGATCATGAACGAGCTGGAGAAGCGCCACCTGGACGAGGTCGCCATCTACGTGCCCACCCACAACGGCCCGAACTTCAAGGCGTGCCGTAAGGGCCTGGCAAACTACGGCCCCATGCTCTTCGGTCTGCCCTACTACAACCCGAACGTGTGGATCAACGTCGGTTGGGAGAAGTAAAAATCTAAGCGTTGAGCACCGCTCACACACTCCATAAGGGGTAAAAGCGCTACAGCGGCGTGTTACAGAAGGATTAAAACCTTCTGGAGCACGCCGCTTTCCCGTTCCTCAGAGATTTGCACGGATATACTTAAAACAAATGCGGGCATTCTGCCCGCGACCCCGGCAGAGACTGTCCTCCCGCCGGGTTGGAGTGTTAGTTGCGCACCGTTCGCGCGCCGCCTCCACAACACTGCGAATACTCTAGGAGAAATTCCATGAAGAGCATGTCTGTCTCTCGCCGTACCCTCCTGACCGGCACCGTTGCCCTCGGCACCGTCGGTCTACTGGCTGCCTGCGGCAGCTCGAAGGAAAAGGTTGGCGGTAGTGCCGCTAACAACGCTGAAGATATTCTGAAGAACCTTCAGGTCAACAAGCAGGACCGTTCCTCTCTCAAGCAGGGCGGCACCCTGACTCTCGCGGCTACCGCCCTGGGCCCGAACTTCAACCTGCAGACCCAGAGCGGCTACACCTCCAGCAACCTGGACGCACTGGCACCCTGCAACATTCCCGCCGTGATGGGCTTCTACACCATGAGCCCCGACGGTGAAGGTACCCTCAACACCGAGTTCTGCACCGAACACAAGACTGAAACCGTCGACGGTGTGCAGACCGCAACCTTCAAGATCAACCCGAAGGCAGCCTTCAACGACGGTACTCCTATGGACGTGAAGGCTGTGCAGGCTTGCTGGAAGGTCTACAGCGCAGTCACCGACAACCCCTACCACATCACCGATAACCAGATGTGGCAGCAGGTGGAAAGCATCGAGGCAGTGGACGGCGACGACCGCCACGTCAAGGTCACCATGAAGACCCCGTACTACCCCTCCGAGGGTCTGTGCGCCTTCGCAATTCACCCCGCTCTGGAAGACGTCAACCTCTTCAACGACGGCTTTGTCGACAAGCCCCTCGACCAGTACTGGGCAGGCCCCTTCAAGATTGGTGAGTGGAACTCCTCCCAGAAGGTGCTCACCCTGGTCAAGAACGACAAGTGGTGGGGCGAGAAGCCGGTGCTGGATCGCATTATCTGGCGCCAGATGGACTCCGATGCAATCCGTGCAAGCTTCAAGAACGGCGAACTGGACGCCTTCACCTTCGTGGGTGCAACCAGCTACAACGCTGTGAAGGGTCAGGCAGGCACCGAGATTCGCCAGAGCCAGAACACCAACGTCAACATTATTCAGCTGAACCCCAAGCGCATCGAGGACCTGGCACTGCGCCGCGCAATCCTCGCAGCTGTGGACCGTGAGCAGATCGCTAAGGCGTACTTCTCGCAGCTCGGCTGGACCGAGCCGCTGCCCGGCTCCATCATCGCAATGCCGTTCCAGAAGGGCTACCAGAACAACTACGAGGGTGAGTCCGGCGCCCAGGCAGCCGCCAAGATTCTGGAGGCCGCAGGCTACTCCAAGTCCGGCGACTACTACGCTAAGGGCGGCAAGACTGCCAGCTTCGCCCTGACCTCCTTCGGTTCCGAGGCTGTCTACCAGGCTGTCTACCAGATCCTGGAGCAGCAGCTGAAGTCCGCAGGTATCCGCCTGACCTCCGACAACCAGCCGCAGTCGAACTCCAACTCCGTGCTCGGCCAGAAGAGCTACGAAGCAATCTTCACCGGTTGGGGCGTTCTGCCCGACCTGGCATCCTCGGCACCCTACTTCTTCACCACCGAGGTGTTCGGAGTCGGTGACCCCGAGGTTGATAAGCTCATCGAGAAGCTGCAGAACACCGAGAACGATGGCGAGCGCATCAAGATCGCCAACGAGGCGGAGAAGCTCTACTACGAGAAGGTCGCTGTGTACCTGCCCTACGGTAACGGCCCGATGTACGCCGCTGTGAAGGCAAAGGTTGCAAACTACGGTCCGTCCCTGTTCAAGCAGAGCTACACCAGCGCTGACTACTGGGTCAACGTCGGCTGGCAGGAATAGAGTAGGCGAGAGTAATACCGTTTCAAGTAATGCTCTAGTCATCCTGTAGGACTTAAAATCCCGGGTACTCTCACAAGAGAGTGCCCGGGATTTTTCTGTTCCCCTTGTTCTGTGTCCTTCAGCGGGACACGTTAGCGGGATATGTAATTACAAAAACTGAGGGAGGGGAGTGCCGCCCTAACCGGTTGCTACCACTCGCCCATGTACAGGGAACGCTCCTGCAGGTACCTCAACAGGTTCGGGTTCTGCCGCAGATAGAAGATGCGGTAAATGCCGCCTCCAGCGACAATAAAGGCCAGCGGGAATCCCAAAATCACGAGGACGCGGCTCATATTAGCTGGCAAATCAAAAGGAGCGCTGCTGGTTGCGACCAGCACAATCCACAGAGAATAGCCCACGCAGGCGAGCAGAGTGCCCCACATTCCGCGCACCAGCCAGCTCACCAGCGTCACCGCAATGACCCACGCGAGTGCCAACGTGAACTGATGCCGCTCCGCGTGAGCCCAGGGGAGAGCCCCCACGAAGATAATTGCGGGGATGCCGAGGTAACCGGGGATATTCAGTGAGGCAAGAATGTTTACGCAAAAGTAGCCCAGGAAAATAGCGCTCAACGACGAAGACAGGAACAGGTGCAGGGGTATCGTGCCGTCGCCGCTATAGGCTGCGGTGGGGCCTGCGTACACGGTTTCAAACATGAGGGTTAGCGGAGTCATCATGTATTCAATCCAGACCACCAGCGCAAACGCACCGAAAATGCCGAGAGCCTGCATCAGCGCAATCAGCCGTGAACGCGCATCGTGAGGAATGGTGAAGCTCTGACCCTTCGCCTTGACTCCGCAGACATGAACGACAGCTACCATTGCCGCGATGCACAGTACCCAGCGCAAGAGGACGCCGGGCAGCTCAGGAAGACCGCCGTAAGCCCCCGTGGCGGGGTCACCCCAGGCTCCGGGGAGCAGCGTAATAGCGTGAGCACCCTCGGGGAGATGGGAGGAAGAGGCAAGCCGGTGCGGCTCATAGATAACCCACCACAGAAGGCAGGCTGGAATCAGCGCGGAGAGCTTACGCAACAGAACCGGAAACGGCGCGGCCTCATAGACGAGCGCCTCAAGATTGAGCCGGCGCATCAGCCGTCGAACAGGAGAAAGAGCATGCAACTCTTTTTGCTGCTCTTCCCACACCCCGGTATCCCATGTCCTAGTATCAGAAGACATCATCGTACTCCCTATCACGTGAGAACTTCCTTGTTGAGCTTATTATCACATTAGCAGAAATACCCCCCCGGCCAGTGCCTAAACCCCAGCAAAACCTGCCCAACAAACCCTGCCCAAAGAATCAGCACATCAGGAAGCAGGGTATAAAGGAAAGGGGCCCCACCACAATGGTGGGGCCCCTTAGAGCCTCAGAAAGCGAACTACTTAGTGGTCACCTTCAGGACGGTGCTCAGGTTCTGGTGAGCAACGCCCGGCAGACCCTTAACCTCAGCAAACTTGCGGGTGTTGGTGACAATCACCGGGGTAATCAGCGGGTAACCCGCATCCTTGATGACCTCGGGATCGAACTCAATCAGAGTGTCGCCGGCGGCAACAACATCGCCCTTGGCAACCTTCACGCTGAAGCCCTTACCGTCAAGGTTCACGGTATCCAGACCAACGTGAATCAGCAGCTCAATGCCGTTCTCCAGCTTCAGGCCCACAGCGTGGCCCGAGGGGTAGGTTGCGGCAACCTTACCGGCTGCGGGAGCAGCAACAGTGGTACCGGTCGGCTCAATCGCTACACCCTCGCCCAGCTTGCCAGCCGCGAAAATCGGGTCCGGAACATCGGCCAGAGCAACGGCGGTACCCTCAATCGGGGCGTGCAGCTCAATGACCTCACCGGCTGCAGCGGGAGCCGCGGCGGCGGCAGCGGCGGCCTCAGCCTTGGGAGCCTCCTCGGCCTTCTTCTCTACCTTCTTCTCGGCGGGAGCAGCGGCAGCCTCTTCCTTCGCACGCTGAGCGGCGTGCTTAGCGGCGTCGTCCTTCGACTCGTAACCGAAGACCAGCACACCGGCCATCGCGCCGAAGAAGGCAATAGCCAGGCCAATCACGTACAGGTACGAGGGCTGCATAGCCGGAATCGACAGCAGCGAGGTGAACGCAAAGGCGTAGGACTTAACGCCCAGCATCGAAATGGTCGCACCACCGATCACGGCGGGAACCAGAATAATCGGAATCACGCGCTTGTAGCGGAGTACCACACCGTACATGGACGGCTCAGAAATACCGCCCAGCAGACCGGACATCGACGCACCGATAGCGGTCTGGCGTAGCTCGCGGTCCTTCTTGGCGCGGATAGCCACACCGGTCACCAGGCCGAACACGGCGAAGTTGTACGCACCCATGGGGGACTGGATGAAGTCGGTACCCATGGTCTGCAGGTTGTTAATCATCACGGCGTTCAGCGGCCAGTGCAGGCCCAGCGGAACCATGAACAGGTACAGGCCGGCAATCAGGGCACCCACAACACCGGGAGCCACATCGTTAATCATCTTCAGGAAGTCAGAGATGCCCATAGCCACACCGATACCGATGGGGCCCACCAGGAACGCGGTCACCGGAACCAGAATCATGACCGAAATCATCGGCACGAACACCATCTGCAGCATCGAAGGAATAACCTTCTTCAGGAAGCGCTCAAGCGGAGCCAGCAGAGCAACAGCTAGCAGCGGGGGGAAGACCTGACCGGTGTAGCTGAACGCGTACAGCGGCAGATCCAGACCGAAGAACGGAACGTTCAGAACCTTGGTTGCGGGATCAGCCAGAGCGGTCAGATCGGTGAAGGTACCGGTCATCAGCGCAGCGGGGATAGCCGCACCAACCCACATGTTCGCGCCCAGACGCTTAGCTGCGGTAGCACCCAGCATGATGGGCATGAAGTTCAGCACCGACAGCGAAGCAGCCTTCAGGATGTACCAGAAAGCAAACTGATGCATCCACTGGTTGTTCAGAGCGGTAGCGGCTTCCTTATCAGCCACGCGAGCACCGTTGACGATGTCCACGTTCACAACCTGACCGGTCAGGTCGGTGTACTGGCCGAAGAAGCCCAGCTGCTGCAGGAACACGATGAGGGTCAGAATCATCGAGGTACCCAGAAGTGCCCACAGCAGCGGACGGAAGGAGTCAGACAGAACGTCGAAGACGTTGGTGAGCCACCCGGCCTTCTTACCGTTAGACTCTGCCGGAGCCTCGCTCTCAGCCTGCTTCGACATGGAGGGCAGCGCGTTAATCTCGTTGTACACGGCTTCAACGCGGTCACCCAGCACCACCTGGGTCTGGCCGGACTGCTCAATCACGGTGAGCACGCCGGGCAGGGACTTAATCTTCTCGTTCTGCACGGCCTCGTTCGACACGGGGGTCACACGCAGGCGGGTCGCGCAGTGCGTCATGTGCGAGATGTTCTCGGGGCCGCCGAGGCCGTCGAGAATCTTCTCGCCAAGTTCGCGGTTGTTCACGATACTTCCTTAGATATGCGGTCAAAGTCTATGCACAGGGTGAAATCTGAACGGTCGGGTGGGGGTGGGAAAACAGCCGCGCTACGCGCAAAAGCTTCCCAAAAACACAAAAGACCCGAGCGCTCTCAACCTACGGTCGGGACGGATGCCCCGTACGGGTACAGCGATACGGCGCGACCACCGGCTACGCGCCGGAAGCTACACTACCGCTATGGTGTTGAGTCACTCAGGTCTTGCCTGCCAATCCAGTAACAATCCTGTTCAAGAGAGGGATACCCCTTCTCAATAGTTCCCTGTAACTTTAAGGGTTTTCCCAGGTTCAGGGCAAGATGGATACAGGAAACTCCCAGAAGCTGTTAAAAATTTCCGCAAATGGATGCGACCCCCGGGCGGGTCATTCGGGCGAGCCAACCGACGGATAAAGGCACAACGCACGGAGGGCCCCGCATCCTCGAAACGAGAATACGGGGCCCTCCAAAAAGTCCCAGCCGGGGCTATCCCGGGTAGGGGCAACGAACTACTTCGCGGTCTTCTTCGGGACGAAGCTCAGCGAGGCCACCTCAAGATCGGGGTAGTGGCGCTTCTGCCAGCGGCGGTTGCGATGCGCATTCACCTCAATCAGAGCCGCACCCAGGGCACCGGCACCAATTGCGGTCCACAGCAGGTGCGGGGCCACCTCGGTGAACTGGTGGTACTCCACTAGGATCGGCACGAAGAGCGCCGCGAAGAACACCGCCAGCAGCGCACCGAAGAGCAGCACACGGGCGCGGTTCAGCGGGCGGGCCACGGCGGCCAGGTTCCACAGGCCCATCATGACCAGGGTAATGAACGAAGCTGTCTGCACCTGGCGGATATCGCCGATGTGCATCCACAGCGAAGTGGCCGTCACCAGTAGTAGCATGGCCACCACAATAATCGAGTTCGGAACCGTGTAGTTCAGCACGCGGCGCAGGAAGCCCGGCACGTAGCGGCGCGAGTTCGGCAGTAGGGTCAACGCGAAGGAGGACGCACCCACAATCAGGAAGTCAGCGGTCGAGTACTGGCGCGGCAGGAAGGGGAACACCCAGCCGAACAGGCCAAACACCACGCCCAGCAGAATCGCGAAACCGGTCTTCGTCAGGAACAGGTTCGCCACCATCTCAATGTTCGTGATGACCTGGCGGCCCTGCTCCAGGGCGGCCGGCAGAGACGAGAACTTACCGTCCAGCAGCACCAGGCGAGAGACAGCCTTCGTCGCCGGGGCAGCGTTACCCATCGCGATACCCAAGCTTGCGTGCTTGAGCGCCAGCGCGTCGTTAATACCGTCACCGGTCATCGCCACCACGTGGCCGCGCTCCTTCAGTGCAATGACCATGTTCTTCTTCTGCTCGGGCGAGACACGACCGAAAATATTGTGGGTCGCGGCAGCCTCGGCAAGCTCCGGGCCGTCCTCGGGCAGGGTAGAGGCATCAACCGCGCCGGCGGAGGTGTCCATACCCGCAGTCTTTGCGGCGGCGGCAACCGTGAACGGGTTATCACCCGAGAAGACCTTCAGCGTCACACCCTGACGGTGGAAGTACTCCACAATCTCCGGGGCGTCCGCGCGCACGTTCTCGCGGAAAATCACGAACAGAACCGGGGTAGCGTCCGCCGGAATCTTCTGGACGGGCTCACCCTTCTCGTTACGCACCACGGCCGCGGCATGGGCCAGCACCATCGTGCGCAGACCCAGTGCCGCTAGCTCGGCGGCGCGCTCGCGCTCGGCGGTGCCCTTAGCGAGCAGCGCCTCCGGGGCGCCCAGCAGCCAGGCCCCCGAATCCTTAAACTCAATCGCGCTAAAACGCAGCGCCGACGAGAACGGCACGATGCCGCTGACGGTAGCCGAGGAAGCCTGCGGGAAGCCGCCGGTCAGCGCTGCGGCGGTCGGATTCGCGTTCTCATCGTGGCCGAACCACGACAGCGCCTCGTTCCAGCCGGTCGGCAGGGAGGCACGCCAGGAAGTATGCTCGGCAGAGTCGGCGTCGGGGCCCTCAGCCACCGCCTCGGTGGTCAGGGGACGCACCGAATCAAAAATCACGCCACCTTCGGTCAGGGTGCCGGTCTTATCGAAGCAGACCACGTCAACGCGAGCCAGCACCTCAACCGCAGGCTGCTCCTGCACCAGGATATTGTGCTTGCGGCCCAGAGCCACGGCTGCCGCGGCGAAGGCCAGGGTGGTCATCAGCGCCAGGCCCTGCGGAATCATCGAAGCCACCGAAGAGACCACGGCGATAGACACCTGCTCCCACATGTGGTTCTGCTCCACGGCCTCCAGGCCACCGGCGGCGCGAATCTGACCCCACAGCACCACCGGAATAATGACGGCCAGACCAATCGTAATCCAGCGGACCACGAGGTTCAGGGCATCGCGCAACTCAGACTGGATACGCGAGAACTGGCGCGCCTCGTCGGAAATCTTGCTGGCTCGCGAGTTCGCACCCACGTGAGAGAGCAACACGCGACCGGTACCACCCAGCACACTCGAGGCCGAGAGCACCATGTCGCCCGGGCGCTTAGCAATCGGATCGTTCTCGCCGGTCAGCAGGGATTCGTCCAGCTCCAAAGAATCGGAGGTGAGCACCACGGCATCGGCGGGCACCTGATCGCCGCGCTTGAGGACCACAACGTCACCCTCAACCAGCTGCTCCATCGGAACCTCAACGCTCTTACCGTCACGCACGGCAGTAGCGGGGGAGCGGTCCAGCAGGGAGATGCGGTCCAGCTCAAGCTTCGCCTTGTACTCCTGCACGAAACCGATGACCACGTTAGCGATAACAGCCGCCAGGAAGAGCAGATCAGCCCAACGCTGGTACATAATCACCACGGCACCGCAGGCACCCAACACAAAATTGAAGACCGTGAACAGGTGCGCACGCATAATGCTCCACAGCGTGCGAGAAGACTTATTGTTTTGGGTATTGACCTTACCCTCAGCCGTCAGGCGTGCAACGTCATCGCTGGTGAGGCCGTGCTGGGCGATATCGAAAGATCCGCTATGCGGTGTTTCAGAATATTCGGGAATGTAGCCGGCAACGGCAGGCGTTGCCGTTTTCTGCTGAGGGTCCATGCAGGGGTCTCTTTCTCGAATGGATGGAATGCTGAACTGAATAGAGTTCAGTATTGCGGACACTACCTTTCAGTGTATCCGTGCAGGAGGGGATAAAGATAATCTCCGCCCTGTAATGAACTGATATTTATAGCCATTCCAGAACGGAGATTTAATATATGCGAATACTGGCATATTTTGAGGTGGAAAGTGTTTGCGGGATGGTTCGCTAACGCCCCGTAAAATCAGCGCGCTAGCAGACTCAGTGCGCTAGCAGACTCAGCGCTCCGGCAGAATCAACAAACGATTCGTCACCGGATGCCTCAACACCTCAATCGGATGCTGATACACCTCAGACAACAACTCCGCCGAACACACCTGCTCAGGGGCGCCCGAAGCAACCACCTCACCACCACGCAACAACACCATACGGTCAGAATACGCAGCCGCCACATCCAAGTCATGAAGCACCGTCAACACTGCAGCACCCTCAGCAGCCAACTCACGGCTCACCCGCAACGTCTGCTCCTGATGCGTAATATCCAACGCCGCAGTCGGCTCATCCAAAAGAATCAGCGGAGTCTGCTGAGCAAACACACGCGCCAAATGCGCACGGCCACTCTCACCACCGGACAGAGTCGTAATATCGCGATCCGACAAGTGAGTCACCGACGTACGCTCCATCATCGAAGCAACCACGGAGTCATCCTCTTCAGCGCGCTCCGTACCCTTCCACGGGGTGCGGCCCATCTGAACCACCTCATGCACCGTGTACGAAAACGCCACATTCAACTTCTGCAACAGCATCGCACGCTGACGCGCCATCTGACGGGCAGGAATAGAACCCAGCGGGGTGCCATCCAACAGAATCTCACCGCCACTGGGAGCAATATCACCAGCAATCACACCCAATAGAGTTGACTTACCGGCACCATTGGGGCCAATCAGCGACACAACCTCGCCCGCAGCAACAGACAGAGACACATCATTCAAAATCTGACGCCCACCAGCGTTAAAACACACACCGGACAGGCTCAACAACTCACTCACGAAGCACCTCCGCCCTGGCCCAGGGAACGACGCAACAACACGAAGAACGTCGGGCCGCCCACCAAAGCCGTAAAAATACCAATCGGCAAATCAGCAAAAGGCACCAGCGTACGTGCACCCAAATCAGACAGCGCAATCAACAGCGCGCCACCCAATGCCGAAGCCGGCAACAACACACGATTCGACGGACCCAAAATCATGCGCAACAGGTGAGGAATAATCAGACCAATAAACGCAATAATGCCCGCATACGCCACCGCAGCACCCGTCAACAAAGCCGTCGCCGCAATAGACACCGCACGTAGGCGCTCCACGTTCACACCCGAATGCTGCGCTGCACGCTCACCCAACGCCAGAACATCCAGCGAAGAAGCCATCACAAAACACGCTACCAAGCCGATCAGAATAACCGGCCACACGCTCGCCACAGCCTTCCACGTGGAACCGTTCAGCGAACCCATCTGCCAGAACACAATCTGATCGCGGCTCGTCGTATCAGCAATAAACATGAGGAACGCAATAATCGCATTCGCCACCGCAGTCACCGCAATACCCGTCAAAATCATCGACAGGACCTTCGCACGACCCGAAGAACGCGACAGGAAATACACCAGCGCAGTAGCCGCCAACGCACCCACAAACGCGAATGCAGGAGTCGTGAAAATACCGAAGAACTGCAGGTTCAACACAATCGACAAACACGCGCCAACCGCCGCACCCGAGGAAACACCAATCACGCCCGGCTCAGCCAACGGGTTACCAAACACCGACTGCATCACCGCGCCGGAAGTACCCAAAGCGGCACCCACCAGCACACCCAACAGCACACGCGGGAAACGGATATTCCACAGAGTGCTATCCGCCAGCTGCATCGCCGGGTTCTCCGGCGCAAGGCCCAGACGGCGGCCCACTGAAGCAACCACCTGATCAATCGGGATATTGTACTGACCCAAACCCGCAGACAGCACCATCACAACGCACAGTGCCACCGCCAAAAACGTAAACGTCAGACCGGCACGACGCCGACGCGACGCACGATAATCCCGCGCACCCGCCGCACTCTTCACGGCAGCCACTACTGGCCCCCCGCAGGAGTCGAGTACGCAGCCTTAGCCAGCGACAAAAGCACCGCCGGAGTATTCGGGCCATAGGACAGAATCTGGCCGTCACCCATATCGATAATGCGCTTATTCTTACCGGCAGTCGTCTCACTCACACCCGGGCGAGCCAAGAAACCATCCAAACCGCCGGTGGATTTAATGCCGCCGCTCATGGTCAGAATGACGTCCGGGTTCAGCTTCACCAGCGCCTCACTGGTCGCCGGAATAATATTCGTCGCGTTCTGCTCAGACGCCACATCTCTACCGCCAATAGCCTGAATCAAATCGTCAGCGCCCGAACCCTTGCCGAGCACGAAGAACACGCCAGCGGTACCGCGCACGTACAAGAACGCGAACGACACCTGCTGTGCACCCTTCGGGGCAACGTCCTTGAGCACCTGCAGGGCATAATCCAGGTCCTTCTGCACGCGGGCAGCAACCTGCTCGCCCGCCTCCGGAACACCCAGCGCCTGCGCAACAGCCTTGAGCTGCGGAATGATCTTATCCATACGACGCTCATGATCGAAGACCACCACGGTCACGCCCGCAGCGCGCAACTGGTCCACAATCTCAATCGGGCCGTTGCTCTTATCCCACAGCACCAGGTCCGGGGAGGTCGCCAGAATCGCTTCAGCGTTCAGGTCATGACCGTTCTGGGTCACCAGCGGCAGGTGAGCCAGCGACTGCTCCGTCGAGGAGGTGACACGGCCAACCAGACGACCGCCCAGACCCAGCGCAATCATCTGCTGAGCCAGAGTGCCGTACAGGTCCAGTGCCAGCACACGGTCAGCGGACTTAACGGTCACCTCGGTGCCGTTGAAATCCTTGAACGTCACGGGGAAAGCCGGAGTGGGGGTATCGACCATCGGCTGAATTTCGGGGGTATCTGCGGCGCTATTGGGGCCGCGCAGAGCCTTCTGATCAGGGGCAATGGAAGAACGCAGCTGATCGGCAAGGTTCTCCAAAACGGTGCGGGTGCTCTGCTCATCCACCACAGCCTGCGAAGTGCTTGAAGAAGCGGCCGGGTTCTGAGTACCCACACCGCAAGAGCTCAGCAGAAAAGCGGAAGTGATGGAGAACGCCGCATACTTCATTGCATCGCGGCGGTTCAGGGCAGAAGAAGAAAGGGAAGAAAACATCGTCGTCTCACAGAAAAAAAGGGAGTTAGAAAAACTGGGGTAGGCGCCGGGGTAAAACCTGGCACCTGAAGCGGGGGTGCAGTGAAAATCTGCACCCCCGCACGGACCGTGTCGGCTCACCGGTGAACCTCATGGTTGAGTTTCACGGGTGAGCCGACAGTGTGGGCATCCTCGTGAGGTGCCGTTATGCCTTCTTGCGGCGGCGAGTGTACACGACGGTACCCGCACCGGCTGCAACAGCGATGAAGCCTGCAACCAGGGTGCCCTCAACACCGGAGGCGCCGGTGGAAGCCAGAGGCTTGCCGGTGACCGGGTCGCAACCCTCACCCTCGTAGACGGTTTCGGACACGGTCTTGGTGGTGGTCTTCGCGCCGTTAATCGCCGCGGAGAAGCTCAGCGGAGCCATGTCCTTACCGGCGTCGTAGAAGCCAGCGAACGCCTTCGCGCCCTCAGCGGTCAGGGTGGTTGCCGCACCGTTGACGCTCACAGCGTCAGCGGAGCTCTGCAGACCCGAAAGATCCACCTTCAGCAGTGCCACCTCACCGTAGTTAGTTGCCTTGCCGGAGGGGTCATTGCTGTTCATGGTCGCGTAGAGAGTACCGGAATTGCCGTTAATCTCAAGGCGCGGGTTCGCAATGGTGGTGTCCAGAATGCCGTGGTGACCGGTGAAACGAACCGAACCGCTGAAGGAGATGGAACCCTTACCACCCTTGAAGGTGCCGGTGCCGTTAGACCAGTTGAACGCATCCGAAGAGTAGGAGGTGCCGTTCAGCTCCCAGCTACCGTTTGCGATTCCGCCGCGCACGTAGTTGCGGAAGGAATCGCGCACGCCCCAGCCAAGGTTTGCGCTCTTAATGGTGCCGTCGGATGCGCCCTGCTCCTGCACCTCGCGGGTGCGGGTGACGGGTACGCAGACAGGCTGTGCCGGGTTGTTGCTGACAGAACCGTTCGAGGAAGAACTGCCGTTAGAAACGCTGCCGGAGGTGCCTGCCGAACCATTAGAACCGGAGCCGTTAGCGCCGGAGTTACCGGAGGAGTTCGAGGAGCTGTTATCGGAGGAGCCGTTCTCAGAACCCTTGTTATCGGAGGACTTGTTCTCAGAGACGCGGGGAACCTCAACGGTGTTCTCCGCGGTCTGCTCGCTGAGCTTTACGGAGAAGCTCAGCGGTGCCATGGCGTTGTTGGCACCGCGGTACTGGCCGGCGAAGAGCACCTCGGAACCTTCATCGGTGAGCGCGACTGCCGCGTTCTGTGCGGAGAAAATGCCGTCCTTCACGCTCGCGCCGGAGAGGTCCACCTCGGCGATAGCCAGGCCGGTCTTAGAAACGGACTTGCCGTCGCGGGTCAGCGCGTCCACGTCAGCGACCAGGGTACCCTTGCCGTTGACGACGACCAGGCGCATGTTCTTGATGGTGCTCTTGAGCTGACCGTTGTGGCCGGTGAACTCTGCGGTGCCCGCGAAGTTGATCTGACCGGTCTTGGTCTCGGGGTTGTACACGCCGGATGCCTGAGTGTACTTGAAGCCGCCAGCCGCGGTCTTCTCCATGCCCTCAACGTTCACGGAGCCGTGCGCGAAGCCGGTCAGGTACTTCAGGAAGGACTCGCGGATATCCCAGCTGAGGGTGCCGGACTCGACGACGTTGCCGGTGACCTTTTCTTCACGCTTGGGCTCGGTGGTTGCGGCGGGGGAGGAGGGTGCCGCGGAGGTGGGGGCTGCGCTCGGCGCTGCAGAAGTGGGCTCGGCGGGCTTGGGCTCGGCGGGCTTGGGTGCCTCGCTGGTCGGTGCGGAGGAAGGCTCGTTGCTGGGCTCTGCGGTCGGCGCAGCAGTCGGCTCGGCGCTGGGTTCAGTGCTGGGCTCAGGGCTCGGCGCGGGTGCTTCCTTGGTCACGATGGTTGCGGAGAAGCCGAGTGCATCCAGCTCCTGACCTGCCTTGTAGAAGCCCGCGAAGGCGCCGGTTGCCTCTTCGGAAAGCTTGACGCGGGTGCCGTTTTCCTCGTCAACGCTGGGCAGGGTGATGGTGTTACCCTCAACCTTCAGACCGGAGGCGTTGAAAGTACCGATGGTCATGTTCTTGGTTTCGACCAGGTCGTTCGGGGTGGTGTTGCCGTTGTAGGGGCGCGACTGAACGTTGGCGCGCACGGTGCCCACGCCGTCCTTAATGGTGACGGAGAGGTCGGAGATGATGACTTCCAGCAGACCGTGGTGAGCGGTGTAGTGAATCGAGGAGCCGGTGAAGGTGACCGAGTATTCGCCGTTGGCTACGGTGCCTTCGGCAGAGGTGAAGTGGTAGGAGCCGTCTTCGTTGGTGGTGACGCCGGTCAGTTCCTGGGAGCCCTGGGAGAAGGGGCCGTTGATGTAGGAGCGGAAGGACTTCTTCAGGCCCCAGTTGACGGTGACGTCCTGCAGGCTCTGCTCTGAGGCTGCGGTTACCTCACTGGCGCTGACGTGGGAGTTGGTTTCAGCCGCGAAGGCCGCGGGTACGCCAGCGACGCCGCTGAGGCCGATGGTTGCCGAAGCCAAGAACGCCCAAGTGCGCTTGGTGAGAGAGGGGGTAGACATTCGGTGTCTCCTTGGATTCTGTGATTGTGGTGTTCGTATCAAGTCTAGTCCTATTAGCCTATGTTTGTGTAACTTAATGCCTAGGGTGACTTGTGCATAAGGTTTACCTTAGCAAATTTTTTGTGAGAGCTATTGTCAAAACCGGTTTTTGGTGACAATATGTCATTAACAGGTTTTGGTGACATCGTGTCACTAAAATATTTATTGTTCACCCACAAGCCACTTTAGGAACTCACCATGACTATTACCGCCCCCGAAACCACCCAGGAACGCTTCTCCGCACGCCTGAAGGAAAGCACCAAGCACGTCCACGACAACGCCGAACACTCCACCTTCATGGAAGACCTCATGGGCGGCTCCCTCAACACCGAGGCATACCTGCGCCTCATCAACCAGTACGTGCACATCTACGAAGCACTCGAAGCAGTCTCCGAACACTACCGCGCAGAACCCAGCCCCATCACCGAACCCTTCACCCACCCGGGCCTCGACCGCGCAGAATACATCCGTGCAGACATCCGCGCACTCGGCCAGGACGGCGACATCGACGCGCCCCTGCCCGCAACCGCAGAATACGTAGAGCGCATCCGCGCCACCATCAACTCCCCCGAACGCTACCTCGCACACCACTACCTGCGCTACCTCGGCGACCTCTCCGGCGGCCAGGCAGTCGCAGCGCTCGTCAACCGCCACTACGGCATCCCCGCCGAAGCGCTGAGCATGTACCGCTTCACCGAACTGCCCAAGCCTAAGGTCTTCAAGGACGGCTACCGCGAACTGCTCGACAACGCACCCCTGACCGACGAGCAGCGTGAAGCCCTCATCGAAGAGTGCATCGAAGGCTTCCGCATCAACGCCTCCCTGTTCGCGCAGCTGGGCCGCAAGGTCGCCGAGGCATAAACCCAGAACGCGCATCAACAGAACGCCTCAACGCACAACCTCTCACCGCTCAATGCACAAGCCCGCGGGCATAACAAAAGGGGCGGATGCTTTCACAAGCATCCGCCCCTTTCGGCATTAGTCTCAAACTAGCCGAAGACTAGCCCTTCGCAACCTCACCGAAGTGAGCTGCAAGAGTACCCTCGTGAGCTGCACGCAGCTCATCCAGGTCAATGGAAACCTCATCCTGGAAGTCCAGAGCGTTCGACTCAGCATCCACCACACCAATACGTGCGAAGGGGAACTGGCGAGCGGTGCACATATCCTTGAAGCGCACCTCCTCAGAACGCGGAACCGAAACCACAACGCGGCCCAGGGACTCCGAGAACAGCAGGGTGAACAGGTCCAGACCGTCACGCTCAGCAACCTCACCCAGACCAATGCGGGCACCGGTGTTGAAACGCAGGCAAGCCTCCGACAAAGCAGCAGCCAGACCACCAGCAGACACGTCGTGAGCGGCATCAATCATGCCGTCACGAGACATGTTCACCAGCATGTCACCCAGCTGACGCTCCAGAGCCAGATCAACCTTCGGCGGCTGACCGCCCAAGTGACCCTTGAAACGAGCCCACTCGGAGCCGTCCAGCTCATCGCGGGTGGTGCCCAGCAGGTAAATAGCCTGACCGTCATGCTCAGAAGCCCAACCCGAAGGGGTGCGGCGGGTGACGTCATCCATAACGCCCATCATCGCCACCACGGGGGTCGGGTTAATAGCCTTACCACCGGTCTGGTTGTACAGGGACACGTTACCGCCGGTCACCGGAACACCCAGCTCCATGCAGCCATCAGCCAGGCCGCGAACAGCCTCAGCGAACTGCCACATGACGTCCGGATCCTCGGGAGAACCGAAGTTCAGGCAGTCAGACACAGCCACGGGGCGTGCACCAACGGTCGCAACGTTACGGTACGCCTCAGCCAAGGACGCGCGAGCACCCTCGTACGGATCCAGGTAGGTGAAACGCGGGGAGGCGTCGGTCGCCAGGGCAACACCGAGGTTGGTGTTCTCGTCCACGCGCACCACACCGCCGTCGTCCGGCATGGACAGGGCGGTGTTGCCCTGAACGTAGCGGTCGTACTGGTTGGTGATCCAGGACTTGGAGCACATGTTCGGGGACGCCATGAACGCCTTGATTGCCTCACCCAGCTCCTCACCACGCGGGCGGGAGTCGTCAGCAGCCGAACCGGTGAAGTGGTTAGCCTGGACGTCGTCCTGCCACTCGGGGCGCGCGTAGGGACGCTCGTAGGTGGGGCCGTCGTGTGCGACGGTGCGGGGGTCAACATCCACGATGACCTCGCCGTCCCACTCGATGACCAAGCGGCCGGAGTCGGTCACCTCACCGAGGAAGGAGTACTCCACACCCCACTTGTTCATGATGGCCTCGAAACGCTCCACGTTCTCGGGGGAGACAACGG
Organism: Rothia sp. HMSC062H08; assembly: GCF_001810775.1. Lineage (NCBI taxonomy): Bacteria > Bacillati > Actinomycetota > Actinomycetes > Micrococcales > Micrococcaceae > Rothia > Rothia sp. HMSC062H08. The sequence continues at coordinate 60,861 of NZ_KV802674.1, read as the reverse complement.
CCATCATGCGTTCCTGAGACTCGGACATCAGAATCTCGCCCGGGGTCAGGGTGGGGTCACGTAGCAGAACCTTGGTCAGGTCGACGTGCATGCCGCCCTCACCGTTAGAAGCCAGCTCGCTGGTTGCGCAGGAAATACCCGCAGCGCCCAGGTCCTGAATACCCTCAACCACGGAGCCCTTGAACAGCTCCAGGCAGCACTCAATCAGAACCTTCTCAGCGAAGGGGTCGCCCACCTGAACGGCGGGACGCTTCGAGGGCTTGGTGTCATCGAAGGACTCCGAAGCCAGCACCGACGCACCGCCGATGCCGTCGCCACCGGTGCGCGCACCAAAGAGGACAACCTTGTTGCCCACACCCGATGCGTTCGCCAGGCGGATGTCCTCGTGACGCATAATGCCCACAGCCAACGCGTTGACCAGCGGGTTTGCCTGGTAGCAGGCATCGAACTCAACCTCGCCGCCGATGTTCGGCAGGCCCAGGGAGTTACCGTAGCCACCGATACCGGCAACCACGCCGCCAACCACGCGAGCGGTGTCGGGGTGATCAATCGCGCCGAAACGCAACGGATCCATCACCGCAATCGGGCGGGCACCCATCGAAATAATGTCACGCACAATACCGCCCACACCGGTAGCGGCACCCTGGTAGGGCTCCACGTACGAGGGGTGGTTGTGGGACTCAATCTTGAAGGTCACGGCCCAGCCGTCACCAATGTCGGTCACACCGGCGTTCTCACCGATACCGACCATCAGGTCCTTCTTCATCTCATCGGTGACCTTCGCACCGAACTGCTTCAGATGAACCTTAGAAGACTTGTAGGAGCAGTGCTCGGACCACATGACCGAGTACATTGCCAGCTCAGCCGCGGTGGGGCGGCGGCCCAGAATCTCCTTAATGTCCTCGAACTCGTTCTCCTTCAGGCCCAGCTCGGCCCAGGGGAGTTCGGTGTCCGGGGTTGCCGCCGCGTGCTCGACGGTGTCGAGGTTAAACTGCTTTTCGCTCATAACTTCTTAGAATCCTTGTCGTGCGTTAGCGGGCGTTAATCAGGTTGGAAAGAACCGAGGTGAACACGCCGAGACCATCGGCGCCACCGCGCAGGGACACCGAACCGAAACCGGAGGACGAAGGACCGAAGCCCGGCTCCACAGCGTGCTCCGGGTGCGGCATCAGGCCGACTACGTTACCGCGCTCGTTGGTAATACCGGCAATATCGTTACGGGAACCGTTCGGGTTGAAGCCAACGTAGCGGAACACCACGCGCCCCTCAGCCTCCAGGGCCTCCAGGGTCTTCGCGTCAGCAACGTACTGGCCGTCCTGGTTCTTCAGCGGAACAACAATCTCCTGGCCGGCAGCGTAGTTGCTGGTCCAGGAGGTGGTGTTGTTCTCAATACGCAGAACCTGGTCACGGCAAATGAACTTGCGGTGATCGTTCTTAATCATCGAACCGGGCAGCAGGTGAGACTCGGTCAGAATCTGAAAACCATTGCAAATACCCAGAACAGGCAGGGGCGAAGAACCGGAGGTACCAGCAGCGTTAGCGGCATCAATCACCGAACGCATCACGGGAGCCTTCGCGGCAATAGCGCCGGCACGCAGGTAGTCACCGTAGGAGAAACCGCCGGGAATAATGACGGCATCAACGTTCTTCAGGTCAGCGTCGTCGTGCCACAGCTCGACGACGGTACCGCCAGCCAAACGGACAGCACGTGCGGCGTCACGATCATCCAGGGTGCCGGGGAAAGTCACCACGCCAACGCGTGCATCAGCGAAGGCGGGGTTCGGGGCGGAAGTAGAAAAGTCGCCAACCAGGGGGACTTCAGTAGGTGCGAGGGACTCTGCCATAGGTCTTAGTCCTCCAGAACCGAAACGTTCACGACGTCTTCAATCACGGGGTTGGACAGCAGCTCCTCAGCAGCCTTGCGGGCAGCTGCGAGGTGCTCCTCGGTTGCCTCACCCTCGACGGTCAGCTCGAAGCGCTTGCCCTGGCGAACATCCACGAAGGAATCAACGCCGATACGGGGCAGCTCGTGAGAAATAGCCTTACCCTGCGGGTCAAGAATTTCGGGCTTGAGCATAACATCAACAACAATACGGGCCATGTGTGGGCACTCCTTGGGTGCGTGGGTTCTGTATGAGCCGTATCTCATCTTACCGTACTAACGACCGTAACGGGGGTATGCGTTCGGTTGGTGGATACCCTAAGAGGCTCGAATCACGTCTTTTACGCCTCGAGGGGCGGAAGATAGCGCTCGCACACCTCCAGCAGGCGCTCGCGCAGGCCAATCGAACGCTCGGACAGCTCACGCTGAATACGCACGTACTCTGCCTTACCCTCGGCAGTCTCCACGGGAATCGGCTCGTAGCCCCACTCGCGAATCTCGTAGGGGGCCGCGCGCATGTCCAGCTCGCGAGCATCCCATGCCAGGTCGAAGCAATCCATGACCAGGGTTGAATCAACCAGCGGCAGCAGCTTGTACGCCCACTTGTACACGTCCATATTCGCGTGCAGGCACGCGGGCTGTTCCAGGACGCGCTGCGTCTCGCGGGTCGGCTGCAGCTCGTTCAACGGTGCCGCCTGCGGCATGAAGAAACGGAACGCATCAAAGTGCGAGCAGCGGATGCGGTGCTCCTCCACCACGCGGTCCGTGCCCTCCGCACCCAGGCGCAGCTGTAGGTAGTCGTGGCGGATATTGTTCTCCACCGACTTGTACGCCATCGCCCACTCGTGCATGCCGAAGCAACCGAACTGGCCCTTCTTTGCGGCCGTGTTACGCAGGATCTCGTGGGTGAAGGCGAGGGCGGTGGCGCGGCGCTCCACGAAGTCGGTGACGTCCACGGTGACGGCGGAGGCGGCATCCGCCTGGGCGCGCGCAACCTGCAGGGTGCAGCCAGCGTCAAGGAGCTCCTGCTCGGTGGCGGGTCGGTAAAAACGCCAGGAGGCGCGCTCGGGCGCATCCAGCAGGATGATGCCGGCGCCGGGGTGCCAGCGCTTAAACTGGCCGGGCTTGAGCGTGTAGTAGGTGAAGAGGAAGTCCTCCACGGGGTGCACTTCGTGGCGGGCGCGACGCTGCGCAAACGGGTCGGCGTAGCGGCCGGCACGCGCCTCATGGGCGGCAGCGGCGGCACGCCATTCGCGGGCATCCATCACCTGGGAAAACACAACACTACTCATGCTTCTAGCCTAAACGATGCTGTGACAAGGTAGTGGACGTAGCAATGTCTATCTAGTTACTAGAAGACCGGGCTTTAAACTCACGTTCATAATCGTCAAACTGTGGGCTATTAATCACTGCAGTCCGAAGATAACGGGCAAATTGACCCGCTCCTGCTCGTTCAAGTGCGCGAGGAATATCAGTCTCCGTGAATCCCTTAGAGTGAGCATAAGATTCCTGGGAAAGATAGACCTCGGCAAATAAGGAGGGATGAGCGTATTCGGTGAATTACATCAGAAAATCATCCGCGCTGAGTGTCTCATAATTTTGAATATTCTGAGCTTCTTCCGTGGAAGCATAATCGAGCAGTTTGCGGTCATCGGTGACTAATGCGTGCATGCCGCCGTGTTGGGCGGCAGCATGCACATGAAGATCGTTTATATCGGGAAAGCCAGCAACTGGTTCAACAGGGAAACCTGCGATTAGGGACTTGCAGGATGTCAGGATTTGTTGTTTCCATTTCTCAATTTTTGCATCATGAATCATTGGGTCCTTTCGGCGTGTGTGGTATCCAAACTCATCCATGATTCGGGTGGATACGTATGGAGCGAAAAATCTGTAGTCACTCTCCTTTGTCAAAAGGAGAATCCAATCGCGAAGAGTCTTAGACATCAGAATGTTCGTATCCAGTAGGACAGATTCAGCATCTGATAATGTGCTCTCTTTTACCACGCAGGTCCTCCGATAATGTCGTTGAGATTGTTCTCTTCCTCAAATTTCCAAAGATCTTTGAGAGCTTGTTCCTTCTGCGCGATAGTCTTCTCCAAAAGGGTCTTGCGGAAAGCGTCAGCGTCCTCAGTACGGATACGGAAGCGGCTACCCACCTTATGCGCCGGAAGGTCACCAGAACGAATAGCCTTCATAAGCGTGGGGCGGGAAATACCGATACGCTGAGCCGCAACGGTCGTCGTCAAATCGTGAGGGACAACCTGAACGTCAATACTCTGACCCTGCGCTAGGGCATGGAGAACGTGCTGAATGACCTGGTTAAGGGCATCACCAAGTTGCTGGCTTTCTCGACCTGAAACAGTCAGCTCAATGGTGGTTTCTTCAGAGTTCTTGAGAATCTCCCGCGCCTCTGCGCGAGCCTGGTTGAGGGTATCTTCCTCCAGAGGGGTGGTTAGGGTGGTGGTCATCATCTTCTCCTTGGGGTTGGGTGAATAAGCGCCTGAAGACACCACGTCGATGGGGCGTATGTCATTCGGGGGAGGCTCATCCACGGTTGACACAACCTTACCCCTATCTGAAATAACTGTAAAGTGTTTCAGTTATTTCACCTATACATCGACAAAAGGGAGGGGCGGCGCCGGACCAAACCAGCACCGCCCCTCCCGAAGCGTACAGCTCACAAACGAGCTAAACTCTAGCGGCCAGTACCACCGTAAACAGTAGCCTCACCCTCAGCATCCAGACCGAACGCAGTGTGCACCGCGCGAACAGCCTCATCCAGCTTGCTCAGCTCAGTAATCACCGAAATACGGATCTCAGAGGTCGAAATCATGTCGATGTTTACGCCCGCCGAGGACAGAGCCTCGAAGAAGGTGAACGAAACGCCGGGGTTGGTCTTCATGCCCGCGCCAACCAGCGACAGCTTACCCACAGACTCGTTGTAAATAACCTCCTGGAAACCCAACTCAGCCTGCGCAGCCTTCAGCGCCTTCAGCGCAGCGTCGCCCTGAGCCTGATCCAGAGTGAAGGAAATGTCGGTCACGTTCGGGCGGTCGGTGGGAACGTTCTGAACAATCATGTCCAGGTTTACCTTCGCCTCGTTAATCAGGCCGAACACCTTAGCGGCCGAACCGGGAACGTCCGGAACGCCAACAACGGTAATCTTTGCGCGGGTGCGATCGTGCGCGACACCGGAAATCAGGGGCTGCTCCAAGGGAATCTCCTTCAGATGAATGGGGGTCAGTTCCGCGGACTCCTCCGGAACCACGATAGTGCCTTCAAGGTCCGAGAACGAAGAACGCACGTGAAGCTTCAAGTTAAAGCGACGAGCATACTCGACGCTACGCAGGTGCAGAATCTTTGCACCGTTCGCCGCCATCTCCAGCATCTCCTCGCTGGTGATGGTATCCAGCTTGTGCGCGGTCGGCACGATGCGCGGGTCGGCGGTGAACACGCCGTCCACGTCCGAGTAAATCTCGCACACATCGGCGTTCAGCGCGGCGGCCAGCGCAACGGCGGTCGTATCGGAGCCGCCGCGGCCCAGGGTCGTAATGTCGCCGCTCTGACGGTTCATGCCCTGGAAACCGGCCACAATCGCGATATTTCCGGCCTCGACGGACTCACGGATGCGATCGGGGCGAACCTCCACGAGGCGCGCCGAACCGTGCACGCCGTCGGTAATCATGCCAGCCTGCGAACCGGTGAAGGACTGCGCCTTAGCGCCCAGGTCGTTAATGGCCATCGACAGGACGGCGGTCGAAATGCGTTCACCGGCGGTCAGCAGCATGTCCAGCTCACGCGAGGGAACGACATTGCTGGTGACCTCTGCGGCAAGGTCGAGCAACTCATCGGTGGTGTCACCCATAGCGGACACCACGACGACCACATCGTTACCTGCCTTCTGAGTGTCCACGACGCGGCGGGCAACGCGCTTTACACCCTCCGCATCAGCTACGGAGGAACCGCCGAACTTTTGGACGATCAGGCTCATTGATATCTCCAGGTCAGTTACTTGTGTGCTACCGGCAGGCGCCGGCTCCTCATTTATAGTAAACGGCGTTCAGCGCAAGCGGCGAACTGTGCACCCGTATGTATTGCCCCGTGAAATATTACGTAGTATTACGCGGTGGTGACGCGGGATGCGGAGGCGGGTACAGCACGCCCGCGGAGGCGAGTTTTTAGGTCCACGGGTTCACATAAGTGACACCCGGCAGCGGCGGAACATCCGGCTTCGGGGTGCGCAACGGGGCGTTCTGAATAGTGCGGATCTTCTCCTCATAGTCGGGGGTGCGGAACACCTCCGGCGCATCTTCCGCCTGCTCGGTTGCGGGTGCCTCAGTGGGTTCGGAGGCGGCGCTCGCCGGAGCCTCCTCGCCGGAGTTTTCGCCCAAGTCAGGGGTTGCTTCTGCTTCTGCCAATTCAGGTGTAGAGCCCGCACCAGAATCGGTGGGGGAGCCCTCACGGCGGGATTCTTCCGCGCCGGATTCCTTGTCGCTGGATTCCTCAGCCTCCTGCAGGACCCGCTCAATCAGCTGCTCATCCACCGTACCTTGCACGCCGGCGGGCGCCTCCGTGCGGGAACCTGCAGAATCCTCAGAATCCAGGTCATCAAACATGCTCGAATTCCAGCGGCGACGACTCTGCTTCGCCTCCTGAGCCTGAACCTGAGCCGCCTGCTCGCGCTCCTGTTCTTCCTCGCGGTTAGCCCGCTCAAAATCCTCGGCGGCGGTGTGAACCGCGGCGGTGCCCTCGCTGATCACGCGGCGACCCTCCAGCGCGCGACCCAGGGTGATTTCGTCTGCATACTCCAGATCGCCGCCCACCGGCAGGCCCGAGGCCAGGCGCGACAGGCGCACACCCAGCGGCACGAGCATGCGCGAGAGGTAGGTTGCGGTCGCCTCACCCTCAAGATTCGGGTCCATCGCCAGAATAATCTCTTGGATACGCTCATCCGCCAGGCGGGACACCAACTCACGAATACGCAGCTGCTCCGGGCCCACGCCCGCCAGCGGGTTAATGGCGCCGCCGAGTACGTGGTAGCGGCCGGTAAAGGAACGGGTGCGCTCAATCGCCACCACGTCCTTCGACTCCTCGACCACACACAGCACGGACGGGTCGCGGCGCTCATCACGACAGATGGTGCACAGCTTTGTCTCGGAGACGTTACCGCACTCCTCGCAGAAACTGACGCTGGTCTTCACCGTGGAAATGGCGTTGGCTAGGCGCGCCATATCGGCAGCATCCGCATTCAGAATGTGAAAAGCGATGCGCTGAGCCGACTTGGGGCCCACACCCGGCAGGCGGCCGAGCTCGTCAATAAGGTTTTGAACTGCTCCCTCGTACATGGCTTCTCCTTACAAATGCGGTGCGTTGCGCTGGTGTGTTGTGCTGGTGCGTCGTTCTTGGGCGACGTTATGAGTATGCACCCAACCCCTGACAGTTTAGGGGCGTTTCGCGTAGCGAGTATGCGGCTGGAATGAGTGCGCCCGCCATCGGTGCGATGGCGGGCGCGGCACCTATAACCTTGGATTAGGGCTGGTGCAGGGGGCGTTCGTCGATGACGGTGCCACCAATAATTTTTTCGATAGCGCGCAGACCGATGAAGGTGCTGTTTTCGACCTTCTCATCATCCTCAGAGACGTAGTCTTCATCGGATGCGGTGCGTGCCTGGCGAGCCGGTGCCGCCGACGTGCTCGGAGTCGGTGTGCTAGGAGTCGGTGCTGGGGTTGCGTTAGAAGCCTGCGCTGCGGGCTTCTCATCGCTTGCCGGAGCAGTATCAGCCGGTGCTGCCTGCGGTGTCTCTGCCAACGGACCAGCAGGCTCAACCGGATTAGCAAGCGGACCAGCCGGTGCTACAGGCGCAGTCGGCATTGCGGGCGCAGCGGGTGCCTCAACCGGTTCAGCGTAGGCGGGCTCATCCTCAAAAGGGGGCTCCTCCTCATACGGAGGTTCCTCCGCGTGAGGAGGCTCCTGTGCGAACGGGGGCTCCTGTGCACGCTGGGGTTCAGCAGCGCTCTCCTGCAGCGGAACTCCACTACCGGAGGCCGCAAAGGAATCACGCTCACCAAAACCACCCGCCGGAGCAACCGGAACCTGCGGAGCAACCGGAGGCTCAGGCGCAAGCGGGCCAGCCGGGGCTTCCTGAACCGGTGCCTGCACTGCCGCCTGGACAGCCTGCTGAGGTGCCTCCTCGGGGGCACTCTGCGGAATCGGGGCAACCTCCCACGCGCCCAGAGGCGCATCCACGCTCGTAGACTCGGGGGTGTTTGCGCCGGTCAGCGGCTGACCGTGGCGACGCCACGCATCCTCACCGCCGCGCGGACCATCAGCCAGCGGCGCCGGCTGAGCGGGCTGCGGGGGAGTCTGCTGAACGGGCTGCTGAGACGCCTGCGGGGCAACAGTCGCAGGAACTGCAGGCTGCGCTGTGGGCGCACTGGGCGCTGCGGGCTGAGCAGCAGGCTGAGCTGCGGGCTTGACTTGCTCACCGGGCTTCGCCACCTGAGCGTGAATGGTCACCTGACGGCGCAGAAACTCACTCACGCGGGCGGTCAGCTCGGGCACAAAGCCCTTGACCGCGCGCAAAGTCGCAATGTCGGCGCTCACGTACAGGGTTGCGCCGTCCATGCGGGCGGGGCGAACCTTCATCAGCTGCTCCGCCGCACCGGGAACGCTCATTCGGTTAAGAATGGCGCGCCAATTACCCTGAACCGCCGCCAGCGGATCGTTCGGGTCAAGCTTCAGAGGCGCGGAGGGGGCACCCGCCGCAGCTGCTGCAGGAGAGGCCGGGACATTCGGCGCCTCCGGAGCATGAGGTGCCGTCGGGGTGTTACCCGCTAGGGGAGCACCAGCCGCAGGCACCTGCGCGGCCGGTGCCAGAGGTGCAGCACTAAGGGGCGCACCTGCCAGCGGGGGAGCACCCGCGCTGGCATGCTGAGAACTGCCCGGCTGAGAGCCGCTCTGCTGAGGGGCAGACTGCGGGGCAGTCGCCTCCTGAACAGAGGCGCTAGGAGTCTGCGCATTAGGTGCCTGAGTCTTAGGAGCCAGGCCAGCCGCCGCCATACCCGCCGCACGAGCAGCAGACATGCCACCCTGCGCCGGACCAGAACCAGCAGCACCAGAAGCCACGCGGCGCTCCAAAACTTGCAGGCGAGAAGCCAACGCCGCAACCTCAGCGCCACCGGCAGAACCCTCCGCCGCAGGCAGAAGCAGACGAGCACACAGCAACTCCAGCTGAAGCTGCGGATTCGCCGCACCCGTCATACCATTCAGAGTCTCATTGACCGTACCCGCAGCAACCGTCAGCTCACGCTCACCCAGAGCCTGAGCCTGCTGGCCCAGGCGCTCCAACTGATCCTGCGGAACACCCTGCAAAATCTGGCCGGCAGCCTGCGGAACAGCCTTCACCACAATCAAATCACGCAGACGCTCCAGCAGATCCTCCACAAAACGGCGAGGATCCTGACCGGTCGCCACCACACGCGACACCGCGCCAAAGAGAGTCGGCGCATCCTTCGCACCCAACGCCTCAATGACCTCATCCAGAAGCTGCGCGTGGGTATAACCCAGCAGCGCCACCGCACGGTCATACTCAATACCGCTCTGCGAAGACGCACCAGCCATCAGCTGATCAAGAATCGACAGCGAATCACGCACCGAACCGCCGCCAGCACGAATCACCAGCTGCAGCACACCCGGCTCCACAGCCACCTGCTCCTGATCGCACAGGCCCTGCAGGAACGGCAGAAGAACCTCCGGCGGAACCAGACGGAACGGGTAATGGTGAGTGCGCGAACGAATCGTACCCAGCACCTTATTCGGCTCAGTCGTCGCGAAGATAAACTTCACGTGCTCCGGCGGCTCCTCCACAATCTTCAGCAGCGCATTGAAACCCTCACGGGTCACCATATGCGCCTCATCAATAATGAAGATTTTGTAACGGTCACGCACCGGCGCCAAAGTAGCGCGCTCACGCAGGTCACGGGCATGATCCACGCCGCCGTGGCTCGCCGCATCCATCTCAATCACGTCAAGAGAACCGCCACCATCACGCGAGAGCTCACGGCACGAATCGCATACACCACACGGAGTAGGAGTCGGACCCTGCGCACAGTTCAAACAACGCGCCAAAATACGCGCCGACGTGGTCTTACCGCAACCACGCGGACCCGAAAACAGGTACGCGTGATTCACACGGTTCTTCTCCAAGGCGACCATAAGAGGTTCGGTCACGTGCTCCTGCCCGATAACCTCAGCAAAGGTTTCGGGGCGATAACGACGATAAAGGGCAGTGCTCACGGCAACCTCTTCAACTCGGGGGTGCGGATAGGACAATCCCTACCATTTTAGACGCTTTACTCTCGGCCCGAGTGGCCGACAGTCACCGGTGAACACGCCACCGCACCACCGCCACCGCGACACCTACTATGGACACTCACCCGGGCGCTCACCCGGGCGGCATGTACGCCCACAGAAATACCGCGAACACACCGAATTCCCAAGAACCCAAAAATCCGGTACACTGGTTCTTGCCTCTTACGTGGCGTTATCTTGGAAAACTCCCCCAGGACCGGAAGGTAGCAAGGGTATTCGAGCTATGGCGGGTGCGTAAGGGGTTTTTCTATGCCCAAAATCAGGCACCTGGGTAGTTCACGCCCGTCATACCCGTCTCACTGTCGTTCGACGGCTTCAACCCAGGATTTATATCCTCGCTCGCTCGGAATCCTGGGTTTCAGCGGTTGCGTAGGAGGTTTTTTCATGCCCAAAATTAGGCACCTGGATAGTCCGCACCCGTCATATGCACTGCGTGCCCGCTCCGCTGGCGCTCCGCGGCTTCGGATCCGGATTGATTCTTCGCTCGCTCAGAATCCGAATCCTCAGCGGTTGCGTAGGAGGTTTTTTCATGCCCAAAATTAGGCACCTGGATAGTCCGCACCCGTCATATGCACTGCGTGCCCGCTCCGCTGGCGCTCCGCCCAAAAACAGGGGCACAAGCATCCATAAATGTGCTTTCTGTTACTTTTCCCATTCAGGGCTTGCGTGCTTAGCAAAAGCGTAGTAAGGTTTTATT
>NZ_KV802674.1:49349-49812 GCF_001810775.1 Rothia sp. HMSC062H08 | reverse complement strand
CACAAGCATCCATAAATGTGCTTTCTGTTATTTTTATTGCTCAGGGCTTGCATGCTTAGCAAAAGCGTAGTAAGGTTTTATTTGTTGCCTACGCAATGCGTAGAAAACATAGCTGGAGGATTCGCCTAGCGGCCTATGGCGCACGCCTGGAACGCGTGTTGGGTTAACACCCTCGGAGGTTCAAATCCTCCATCCTCCGCCACCGAATCCCCGGTCTTAGAATCTAAGACCGGGGATTTTTTATACCCCTTGGTACTATTTCTTCAGAACCCCACGGTTACACGTGCCGCCGAGGCGCCCCATACCTGAGAAAGCACCACCATGATTTTCAAAAAAGTAGGCGATAGTCGCCCCTACCCCCAGCACGGCATGACCCACGCCGACTGGGGAGGAATCCCGCCGCAGCGGGTACGCCTCGACACCCTTATCACCACCCAAAAACAGGGGCACAAGCATCCATAAA
>NZ_KV802674.1:0-49249 GCF_001810775.1 Rothia sp. HMSC062H08 | reverse complement strand
TTGGTACTATTTCTTCAGAACCCCACGGTTCCGGGCGCCATCGGAGCGCCCCATACCTGCAGAAAGCACCACCATGATCTTCAAAAAAGTAGGCGACAGCCGCCCCTACCCCCAGCACGGCATGACCCATGCCGACTGGGGAGGAATCCCGCCGCAGCAGGTACGCCTCGACACCCTCATCACCACCCAAAAAACCCTCAACCTCGAGACCCTACTCGCCGAAGACTCCACCTTCTACGGCGACCTCTTCCCTCACGTCGTCAAATGGGGAGGCGAACTCTACCTCGAAGACGGCGTGCACCGCGCACTGCGTAACGCCCTGCACCGCCGCGCCGTCATGTATGCGCGCGTACTGGACCTGGACTCAATCTCCCCGGCGCTGCTGCCCGGCGCGTAAAAACCTACTCGCGTAAAAACCTAACCGCGTAAACGCCTACCCGAATACAGAAAATGCCGCGGACCGATGCAAAGAAGCATCAGGTCCGCGGCATTTTTGTGACGTATAACTGAGCTACGTTCCGCTACGCAGAGATACCACGCTTAGGACGCAACCTTCAGGCCCGCCTCCTGCACCGGGGATTGCTCCGGCAGGGACTCCTCGGAATCCAGGCGAACCGGGTTGCCCTCGGCGTCAAAACGCGCGCCCAGGCCCATCTGAATAAAACGGATAGTATTCAGAATCTGGCGCTCACGGGTTTCCTCATCCGGTGCGTCCTCGGCGCGACCGGCGCTTGAGGAGAGGGAGCCGTGCACGAGCATCGCCAGTTCGCGAATGTCGTTCTTCGGAATGTAGTTCTCGGCAATGGCGGCAGAAAGAATATGCGCGAGCACCATCTGCAGCTCGTGAACGTGCTTGCCGAGCTTCGCGTAGGACTCGGGGGAGAGCATGGAGCGCATCGCAGGGCCCGGAGGCAGGTGGCGGCGCGCCAGGTCGTTGATTTGCAAGCGAATGTAGACCGCGAGCTGGTCAATCGGGTTTTCGATGCCCTCCAGGCCGACGCGCAGCTCGTTGAGGAAGCGTTCGGTCTCGTCCAGGGCGTAGGCGACCAGCAGTTCGCCCATGTCGGCGAAGTAGTTGTAGACCGCGGTGCGGCCGATGCCGGCGTTCTTGGCGACGTCGGTCATGGTCAGGCCGGAGAGGCCGCGGTTGTAGAGGATCTCGCCGAAGGAGTTGAGGATGGCGCGCTTGGTGTTTTCGCGCTGGGCGGCGTTGGTTGCTGCAGAAATACGAGGCATAGTGACACTCTACCCCAAATCGTCAGCAAATGACGAATTTATTGAATGTGTCACCAAGAAATTTGCCCAATCCATGCGAATTTTCACAAATATGACAGAACGACCGGCACTACAAGAAGCCCAAACGCGTAGCAGCCGCCAAATCAGCACCCACCAACGACGCAATCGGATACCCCGTATGGCCACGCCCCGGAGTCACCTGCAACAAAGTCCGCGCACCCAAACCCTCGTAGAACGCACTACCCTCCTGCACCGCAATCCGCGCCGACCAACTCCCCTCAGAACTCGTCGCCATACGCCGACGACCCGACGGCGAACGCCCATCCAACACACCCACATGCCAGCTCATCAACAGATGCGCATGCGAAGAAGGATTCAGCGCAGCCCGCTCACGCACCCGAGCCGGCACGCCGTCAGCACCGCCTCCACCGATGAAAGTCGCGCCGCCTCCGCGAATCCAGTCAATATCGTGCGACAGCAGCTCGTAGCTGAGAAACTCCGCACCACCTGAATAGCCCGCAAGCCAGACGCGGCTCATATCCACCTTGTACGCCAGGGCAATCTCCTCAATGAGGGCGCGAACCATCCTGCCGTTCGAGCGGGCACGAACCCACCAGTTATAGGTCAGCGGAGGCGCATAAGAATCACCATCGGCCAGGCGCGGATCCCGCAAACTACCCGGCGACAACACCGGCACCGACAGCATATTGAACTCAGCCGCCACCTGCGCCAACTCGGCACGCAACGGGGAGTCGCGGCGCAACAGACGGCTACCCACACGGGAGAGGTGGTCGCCATCAAAATAGAACAGCACACCGGGCGCATACTCAGACTCGGACAGAAGGTGCAGGTTATCGACCCGATAGTAGATATTGCGGCCGCGATGCGTAAACGACCGGTAGCCGAGCAACTCAGACGAAGCCAGAAACACCGGCTCCAGCAGGGAAAGACCGGTGCGCACAGCCTGCGCCGCATAGGCAAAAAGCGGATGCAGACGCGGAATATGCGCGCTCAGCCGCCGCTGGTTACGGTGCAGCCGCCTCCGCGCTCGCCGTATAGAGCCCCGAATCGAGCGGCGCACCGAGGCACGCAGCACACGCCCCGTCTCCAGCGGGGACGCCACCTGCCCGGTACGGTGAGCGCCGCTGCGGTAAACCCCGCTGCGGTGAACTCTGCGGCTCAGTCTCTTCATATCTCCATTGTAAATGTGCGGGTTCTGCCGCTGCCGGGATAAGGCGGCTCCGCAGGCATCCCACGCCGGGTAACCGGGTGCATGCGGAGTCCACACTCTTGAAAGGCGTCCACACTCTTGAAAGAGGCGCAGAAACCTGCCGCCAGCACAGCATATAGGTACTATTAGATAGGCTCGGGTGGCAGACGAGCCGGTGAGTAGCGCCCTGCATAGCGCGCTCACCCACCACGCGTGAAGGCTCGTGCCTTACGTGAAGAAACACATCGCATGAAGAAAGACTTGGGGAAAGTAATGGCTAAACCCGTTAGCGAATCTATGGCTCAGACGAGCACCGTTACGGTGCCCTGGGCTGGTCGCCGCGGCTACTTTGATCTGCTGCTGGGCGCATCCTGCGTCATCCTGATCATCTCGAATATTGGTGCAACCAAGGGTGTGGAGTTCGGCCCGCTGCCCTTCGAACTGCCCCTGATTGGCTCGACCATTGTCACCGATGGTGGTTTCTTCCTCTTCCCGCTCGCCTACGTGATTGGCGACCTTCTTTCTGAGGTGTACGGCTTTAAGCGTGCCCGCCGCGCGATTGTGGCCTCCTTCGGCTCGGCTGCTTTTGCTGCCCTGTGTTTCTTGCTGATCGTGCACCTGCCCGCTGCGAGCTTCTACACCGGCCAGGAGGCATTCGCTAGCGTACTGGGCCCGGTCTGGCAGATTTTTACGGGCTCCCTGCTCGGTTACCTCTTCGGTCAGACCCTGAACGCCTGGGTTATGGTGGCAATGAAGAAGGCAAGCAAGGGCCGTTTCCTGTGGCTGCGTATGATCGTCTCCACCCTGGTCGGTGAGCTGCTCGATACCGTTATCTTCTGCTCCATTGCGGCACCGGTGCTCGGCATCGACACCGTGGAAGCATTCATCAACTACGTACTGATTGGCTATATCTATAAGTGCCTGGTCGAGGTGATCCTCATGCCGATCAGCTACCCGATTATTGGTTGGTTCAAGCGTCACGAACTCGAGTACGTGGCATAAGCTAACCTCCTGACAGCTGATGTGCAGAGCCGCCCGGCCTAACGACCGGGCGGCATTGCCATTTCAGCTTTATTCAATACACAGCATGTCTAAGAAAGAGATACGTTATGTCTAAACTGCAGGGGAACACCCCCGAGCAGTCGGAGAAGAACGACTCGTTGAATCGTTCCCTCTCCCACGGCCAGTTGACCATGATTGCGATGGGCTTGGCGCTGGGTACGGGCCTGTTCCTGGGCTCCTCCTCCGCCATTAAAATTGCGGGCCCCGGCGCAATCGTCTCTTACGCTATTGGTTCGATGATTGCGGCAACCATTGCTGCGTGCGCGGGCGAAATGTCCGTGCGTCACCCCGTCCAGGGCGGTTTCGGCACCATTGCGAGCCGATACCTGAACCCCTTTAGCGGCTACCTGACTCGCTGGGCGTATTGGGCGTGCACCGTGCCGCTGGCTGGCGCTGAGCTGGTGGCGGTTGGCCACTACATGGCGTACTGGTTCCCGGACGTTCCCCTGGCTGTGTTCGTCGCCCTCTTCGGCGCAATTATTCTGGTGCTGAACCTGGTGAGCGTGAAGTCCTTCGGCGCCCTGGAGTTCATGCTCTCTTCGATTAAGGTTTCTGCCGTCATCGTGTTCATGGTGATTGGTGTACTGCTGGTGTTCGTGGGCCTGCCCGGTCATGCCGCGGCGGGTACCGCAAACCTCGTGAACGACGGTGGCTTCCTGCCCAACGGCCCGGCATCCATCTGGATTTCGATGGCTGTTGTCATGTTCTCCTTCGGCGGTGTGGAAATGATTTCTCTCTCCGCAGCGGAGGCGAAAGACCCGGCACGCTCGGTGGCAACCAGCGTGAAGGCAATGATTTGGCGCCTGTCCACCTTCTACGTGGTGTCCATGGCAATTATTCTGTGCCTGGTGCCCTGGCAGACCGCCGCACAGAACTCGGAGCTGACCGAGTCGCCGTTCGTGCTCGTCTTCTCTGAGCTGGGTATCCCCTTCGCCGCGGACATCATGAACTTCGTGGTGCTCGTTGCTGCGCTCTCTGGCGCTAACGCCTCCCTGTACGCGGCAACTCGCCTGCTGCACGCCCTGGGCTCTGACCGTATGGCTCCCGCAGTGGCTGCACGCACCTCCTCGCGCGGCGTGCCGGTCGTGGCTCTGCTCATCTCCTTCACCGGCGTTGTCGTGGCAACCGTGATGGCTGTTGCCAAGATTGGCGACATCTTTGCGCTGCTCATGGCGCTGGTGACCCTGTGCATCCTGGTTGTGTGGGTCATGATTCTGCTGACCTACCAGGCGTACAAGAAGGACCAGAAGGACGCCTCCTCCTTCACCGTGCTGGGTGGCCGCGTCACCGCAGGTCTGGCTCTGGCGGGTGTTCTGGCGACCCTGGCGGCAATGTTCATGCTGCCTGGCTCGGGCGTTCAGGAATCGATCATGGTCGGCATCGTCTTCTTCGTGCTGATTTCTATTGGCTACGCCATCTCCTCGAAGGTTCAGGGCGGTTATGAGCGCCCCGACCTGGACGCTATGCACGCCGACGAGAACACCAGCGCGGCACAGCACTAAATAAAGCCTCGCGAGGCTAAAACATAAAAGGCACCGGATGGGGGAGCACCCCCGTTCGGTGCCTTTTCGCTTTTGTACCCTAGACGGCGCTGTTCTGAGCGGTGTGAGTGTGCCCGTAGAATAGTTAACTATTCGTACCCGTCAACGAGGCTAGAAGCCGCAGAAGCCGGGTGCGAGCACACATTGCACATCACGCCCCTAAGGCGTACTGACGGAAGGCACCTTCGTGTCCCACAACGACGATACCCGCAGCCACGCTGCAGCGGGGACCGCCGGATCGCGCACCCTGAAGCGTTCTCTGTCCCACGGACAGATGACCATGATCGTGATGGGTTCCGCGCTCGGTACGGGCCTCTTCTTGGGTTCGGGCACCGCCATTGCGATGGCTGGTCCCGCGGTCATTCTCACCTACGCTATTGGTTCTGCGCTCGCTTCGGTGATTGGCGCGGCAACCGGTGAAATGGCGGTTCGCTACCCTGTCCGCGGCGGTTTCGGTACTATTGCTACCCGCTACCTGGGCCCCTTCGCGGGCTTTTTGACTCGCATCGCCTACTGGACGGCGACTGTGCTGATTGCCGGTGTTGAGCTGGTGTCGGTTGCGATGTACTTGAATTATTGGTGGCCGCAGCTTCCGCTGTGGGCGGGTATTGCCGCGTTTGGTGTGGCGCTGATTGTGCTGAACCTGACCAGCGTGAAGTCTTTCGGCATGTTGGAGTTCTTCCTGTCTTCGATTAAGGTCATTTCGATTGTTGCCTTCCTGCTGGTGGGCCTGTGCCTGGTTTTCTTCGGTCTGCCCGGTCACGCTGCGGTGGGTACCGCGAACCTCTTCAACGACGGCGGTTTCATGCCTAACGGCCCCCAGTCGGTGTGGCTGTCGCTGGCTGTTGTGATGTTCTCCTTCGGCGGTATTGAGATGATCTCGATCTCTGCTGCGGAGGCGAAGGATCCCTCTCGTTCGGTGCGTTCCTCGGCGAAGGCGATGATGATTCGCCTGGCGACCTTCTACGTGCTGGCGGTGCTGATTGTTGTTGCTATCATTCCGTGGCGTTCGGCCTCGGGCATAGGCGATGCGGTGGATGCTTCCCCGTTCGTTCTGGTCTTTGAACAGCTCGGCATTCAGGGCGTGGCGCACTTCGTGAACTTTGTGGTGCTGATTGCGGCACTGTCGAGCGCGAACGCAAACCTGTACGCGGGTGCGCGTCTGCTACACTCCCTGGCGGCTGACGGCATGGCGCCTCGCCAGCTGGCTCAGGTGAACCGTGCTGGCGTTCCGGCTCGCGCCGTGTGGGCGTCGACCAGCGGCATGGTTATTGCTATTCTGCTGGCGCTGTACAGCCCGAAGGAAGCGTTCCTCTCCATGATTTTTGTGATCATGGTGTGCGCGCTGACCGTGTGGGTTCTGATTCTGTTCGCCTACATCGTGTACAAGCGTGTTGAGCCTGCTGCCAATGGTTTCCGCCTGTGGGGTGGCCAGTTCACCGCGGCGGTTGGCGTTCTGCTGCTCTTCGCGGTGTGGGTTGCGCTCTTCATGGTGCGCGGTTCTATGGTTCCGGCAATTGTGGGCGTGGGCTACTTTGTGGTTCTGAGCCTGCTGTACTTTGCTCGTATCCGCCACACTCACATGATTGATGAGCAGACCTTTGTTGAGGCTCAGCAGGCAACTGCCGAGTATGACGCCATGAAGTACGACGCTGATCATGCCCTGGAGACTGCGGCTAAGCTGGGCCGTTAAGGTTCTGTAGCTGCCGGGAGAGCCGGTGCTGGGGCCTGCAGAGACTCCAACACAGTAATAAACGAAAAATACGGAAAATTTCTGGAATTCCTCGTAATAAAACCGTAAAAATGCAGTTGGCCCTCAGAGTGGGGTCTATCATAGACAGTGAACCGTATGATCTTGTATGCGTTCAAATGTCTGTGTGTTGGATGAGGCTCGAAAGCATCGTAGCTTTCGAGCCTCATCGCTTTAACTACCAAATATATTTCTAGCCCCCGAATCATCATCAGCTGATTCATTTGCTGTACCTTGCGGATTCGTACGAATAGCCCCCTCAAAGCGGCGGGGGAGTAGAGTTAAAACCATGCAAAGCCACGAAAAGAACCGCGAAAACACCCCCGCCCCTGAGGCCGGTACCACCGACGAACTGCTGGTGCACGTACCCGCACGCTGGGGCGATATGGACGCCTACGGGCACGTCAACAACGTTGCCATCCTCTCGGTCATGGAAGAAGCCCGCGTGGCGCTCTTCGGCCCACCGCCCTCCTCCGGGCAGAAGCCCACCGTGGCACCGCAGCCTCCGATTCCGCTTTTCGACCTGGTTGCCGAGGGTGTGCAGGCACTCATTGCCGAGCACGGCATCCGCTACCTGGCTCAGCTGCCCTACACTGGTGAGCCCGTGCCAGTGCGCCTGAGCGTGGAGAAGGTCAGCGCCGCATCCGTGCGTATTGGCTACTCGATTCTCTCCCCGGTGGACGGCCGCGAGTGCGTGCGTGCCTTTACCGTGCTGGCGTTCTGGGATTCGGTTGTGGGTCGTTTGACCCGTCTGAGCCCCGAGCAGCGTGAGCTGTTGAGCTCCTACCTGCCGCAGAAATAGGGGTAGATACCGGCGCTCCGCTGTAATAAACCGGTCTTGAACGGGGTCAAGCGTATGCTTTAAATACCTTCTGCAAAGGGTGCAAAAGGTTCATTCCCGGGAGAGATAACAATGTCGTTCCACCACACTCAGGCAGACTCCGCCAGCCGGGGTCGCCGCACGATGCGCGCCACCGGATGCGCCGCCGCCCTGCTCCTCGCCCTGACCGGCTGCTTTGGCGGTTCTCAGAGCGAAAACTCTTCGTCGAGCCCCAGCCCCTCCAACACGGCTAACCACTCGCAGTACCCGCTCCCTTCCTCCACCGCGTCCCCGTCACCGACGAAGAAGACCGAGCCGACCGTCACCGAGACTCGGGTGTCAGCCCCCGCAGAGAGCGCCGAGGCGAAGGCGTCCGAGTCCTCCGCACCCGCTGAGGCGAAGGCAACCTCCGCAACGGTCGCAAACCCCACTGTCGCTGCGACGCCCCGTGCGCCCGAAAAGGTGGAGGCTGAGCGCGCCTCCGCCGGCGAGCGCTGCGGACACATCGGACGTAAGGGCTACCTGAAGACCGGCGCGGAAATCATGGTGCTGCGCGGTACCGTGGACTGCGCCCACGCCCTGGACGTGCTGACCGAGTACGTCACCACCCCGCGTGCCGACGACAACACGACCCAGCACCAGGTTGCGAAGGTTCAGGACGCCACCTGCTACTGGAACCCGCAGTACGAGATGGTTGAGAACCGTCGCGAGGATCGCGGCGCCCCCGAGTGCACCATCGGTGAGGATGTCGCCTTTGTGGCTCGCCTGGACAATCCGGATGCTCCCCAGATTCCCTTCCTCATGGAGCCCTCCTACTACGATTCCGGTGCCGGCTACTACCGTTTCAAGAGCGATGACGAGCGCACCCTCTGCGAGCTGAACCCCGCGGACGGAACCCTGGTGTGCGAGCGCCGCACCGGCGAGCAGACCGGCAACGGTAACGGTGCTGTCGGCCGCACTTTTGCCGGTCCGGTGGAGGTGACTCGCATGAACTTCCTGACCGGCGCCAGCGAGGTGAATACCGTGAATGAGTCCTCGGCTCTGCACGCGGAAACCACCACCGCAAACACGAAGATAATGCACGCCTTGGATGTGGTGATCTTGCCCGTTGCTGAGGGCAAGCAGCTGACCTGCTTGGGCGAGATTGAGACTGGCTCGATGACCTGCCATGACGGGAACGGCCGCACTATTACGGTCGGTGGCAGGCGAGAAGGATAAGCGCCCGCGTCAGAGTTAATGAGCTGTCAATGAGTTGTGAAGAGCCAAGGAGGGGCTTCCCGCACTGCCGGGGAGCCCCTCTTATTGCGCTGTGCCTCTACCCGCTGTGTCCTAGCGGGGGCACCCTGTGGGTTCCTAAGATGCCGTATAGCTAGCTCACAGGTAGCGTCTTTAGAATACTGGTTAGGAACCCGAACCGATGACGCAGAAAGGTCACCATGCATCCGGCACAGAAGCACTCTACCCAGACTTCTACCCAGGCTCGTTCTACTACGCTCCGCACCGCTAAGCGCTACAGCCCCGTAGCGCTCGGTGCCACGCTGTTGCTGGCGCTGTCGGCATGCTCCGGAGGCGCTACCACCGCCTCCCCGAGCGCCACCGCGACCCTTAGCCCCAGCGCTACGAGCGCGAAGGCGACCCCTTCGCCCACCCGCACCGCAACGGTCACTGAAAGCACCCCGACTGCCGGTACCGTGCACACCCCCACCGCGGCGGCTACCGTGAGCCCCGGAACCATCACCACCGCAAGTCCCGCGGCGACCGCGCAGGCGAGCGCGGCGTCGAGCCCTTCCGCATCGGCTAAGGCGAATACTTCGGCGAAGGCGTCGAGCACCGCGAGCCTGTCCAGCTCGGATGTTCAGTCTGCGGGCGGTAGCTGCGGCAGCATGGACGCTACTGGCTACCTGAAGCACAACGCTACGGTTCAGGTGACCTCGGGTGCGGTGGATTGCCTGTTTGCGCGTGAGCTGATCCGCCAGTTTGTGGTGCAGAACCCCGCCGAGGTGACCGATAAGGCGAATGGTGAGCGTACCGTCATGTCGGCGCGCTGCTACTGGAAGCCGGGCGACGGCGCGGATCGTGCGACCCCCGAGTGTGTGTCCCTGGATGGTGGCAGCACCGTCATTACCGTGAAGCTGACCAACTAGTTTACGATTCCCACCCGGCAAGGCACGGGTATTAAACACAAGCGCCGCGTTGACGTATCATTCGTCAACGCGGCGCTTTAGTATTCCCACCCGCAGGCGGGCAGAATCAGAGCTGGTGCGAGTTAGAACTCTCCGCGGGCACGGGTGGCAAGCACGTTATCCAGGCGGGCGAAGGTCGAACGCCAGGTGGTGCGTACCTCCTCGTGAACCGAGGCGGGCATGGGGCCAATCTCAATAACGATGCGGGTACCGGCTCCCACGCCGTCGGCGGTAATCACGGTTTCGGGGAAGAAACGGTGACGCTGGTACACCAGCACGCTACCGGGGTTGCCCAGGTGGTCGGGCAGCTGCTCTGCGTATTCGAGCTCCTTGAACGGTTCAATGCTCAAAAAGCGGCTCTGCAGAATGCAGGACACCGAGGGGTCAACCTCGTTGATCATGGACAGACGCTGCAGACCGCCGACGACGGGCTCCACGACTACGTCGGTGGGGCGCACGTGCCAGCCGGCGGGGCCGTACCAGCGGACCAGCAGTTCGGGGTCCAGGTAGGCGCCGAAGACGTCCTCGACCGGGGCTGCGATCTCGTGGTCGAAGACGAGAAGCTCCTCATCGGGAACATGAGTGATGCTCATAGGGTTCTCCTTAAACGGGTTGAAGAGCGGGTTTAGGGCTTCTTGCCGGAGTAGTAGTTGCCGAGGAACTCGTCACGGTACTCGAAGTAGGTGCCGTCCTTGATGGCTTCGCGGGCGTCGTCCACCATGCGCACGATGAAACGCTCATTGTGGATGGAGGCGAGGGTCGCCGCCAGACGCTCGTCCGCCTTGAAGAGGTGACGCAGGTAGGCGCGGGTGTAGTGGGTGCAGGTGTAGCAGTCGCAGCCCTCGTAGATGGGCGAGAAGTCCGCCTTGAAGCGCGCGTTGGTGATGTTGTAGCGGCCGGTGGGGGAGTAGACGGCGGCGTTGCGTGCCACGCGGGTGGGGGAGACGCAGTCGAAGGTGTCTACACCGTTTTCGATGCCGACGAAGATGTCGTCGGGTTCGGAGATGCCGAGCAGGTGGCGGGGCTTGGATTCGGGCAGCTCTTCGGCGCACCAGCGCACGATGGTGCCGAGGTTTTCCTTCTCAAGCGCACCACCGATGCCGAAGCCGTCGAAGGGCATGGAGCCCAGATCCTGGCATGCCTTGCGGCGCAGGTCCTCGTACTGTGCGCCCTGAATGACGCCGAACAGTGCCTGGTAGGGCTTGCCCACGCGCTCAGTGGTCAGGCGCTGGTGCTCAGCGATGCAGCGTAGCGCCCACAGGCGGGTGCGTTCGAGCGCCTCCTCCTGGTAGCCGCGGGAGTTGTAGAGGGTGGTCAGCTCGTCGAAGGCGAACATGACGTCGGCACCGATCTGGTGCTGAACCTGCATGGACACCTCAGGAGTGAAGCGGTGAATCGAGCCGTCAATATGCGACTTGAAGTTCACGCCGTCGTCGTCAATGTGGGCGAGGCGTTCCTTGCCCTTCGCCACGTCGTCGTCACCGAGGGGGCGGCCGTCGGCGCCCTTAGCGTCCGCGACGGTACCCATGTCGATAACCTTCTTGAAGCCGGAGCCCAGGCTCATGACCTGGAATCCACCGGAGTCGGTGAAGGTCGGGCCGTCCCAGTTCATGAAAGCACCCAGGCCGCCTGCTGCGTCGAGGATTTCGGGGCCGGGCTGCAGGTACAGGTGGTAGGCGTTGGAGAGCAGAGCCTGAGCGCCGAGCTCCTTCATGGATTCGGGTAGGACCGCCTTGACGGTTGCCTTGGTGCCCACGGGGGTGAAGGCGGGGGTCTGGATCTGTCCGTGCGGGGTGGTGATGACACCGGTGCGTCCGCGGAACTGTCCGCCGTTGGCTTCTACACGTTCAGCGCTGGGGGAGGCGGTGTCCGCCAGGCGGCTGGTGATGGTGAAGCCAAAGTCCTCGGTGGGGAAAGAGTTATCTAGAACGCTCATTCTTCTCTCGATTGTTTGCTTTCCGTCTGAATGTCTATACCCTAGCCTACCGGAAAACCCCGCCTCTCTCGCCGGAGGCGGGGTTTTCGCGGGTACCGTCAGGCTAGGGTACAGCCAGGCTGAGGTACAGGCAGACTAGGGTACAGGCAGGGTGGCTGGGTTTAGCTCGCCCTAGCCGGTGAAGTTAGCCGGCGAAGTCGCCGAGCATGTCCACAGTCGGCACGAAGAAGAGGGTGCCGGTCACCGCAGTGCTGAAATCCAGCAGGCGGTCGTAGTTGGCGCCATCCACTCCCATGAACATGTTCATGAGCATCTTCTGAACGGTCGAGAAGGTGCTGGCGTAGCAGATGAAGTAGGTGCCCAGCTCGTTGTTGCCCACGGTGCCGAAGGGCATGTTGTCGCGAATAACCTTGAAGTCGTCACCGATATTGGCGATAGCGGAGTGCGAGTTGGCGGGCTTCTCGTCCTCGCTCATCTCGATGTCGTCGTGCTTGGAACGGCCAATGACCTTCTCCTGCTCGGAGACGGGCAGGGCGTTCCACGCGGTCATGTCGTGGATGTACTTCTGCACGAACTGGTAGCTGCCGCCCCTGTACATGGGATCGCTGTCACCGATGATACCGAAGTATTCACGTGCCGCGGGGGTCTGCGGGTTTTCGGTGCCGTCCACAAAACCGATGATGGAGCGGCCGTCCCAGTAGCGGAAGCCGTGCACCTCATCCACGGTCTCAGCAATATCGCGTAGCGCCGCAGTAATAGCGGAGGCCATATCGTAGGCGACGGACGGCTGGGTCGCGCGGATGTGGAAGTGCAGATCACCGGGAGTGGACACTGCGGTGTGCTTGGGGCCCCTAATCTCCTCGAACTCCACGAGCTCCTGCGGCAGCGGCTTGGGTAGATCCAGGGTCAGCCACGCGCTGTAGCTGATGCCCAGCACGACGTTAGCGTTCTCGGACGAGTAGCGGTTCGCGGCGGTGTGGTTGAGGTTAATGACGAGCCCGCAGAGGTTCTGGAACCCCTCAACGAGCGCATCCTGCGAGACGCCCTCCTTGAACTTCCACACCATGAAAATGGTGTTAGCGTTCGGGCTGGCAGTGACCTGTTGTGATTCTGGTGCAAGCATAAAATTCACCGTACGCCCGTGTGTACGCCCCTGCAATGAATCTAGCCCTAACCTTCTGCACAGGCCCTAACCTTCTGCGCTACTGGGAGAATGCGCCGATGCGAGAACGCACCGCAGGGAGAAGATTAGGGCTGGGGGCAAAGAACAGCAAGCAGGGTTTTAGAAACCGTGCCTTAGAAATTGTGGGAGGCAAGGTACCGCGCATGCGCCAGACGCGCCGCCGTCTCAAAAATAGTCCACGCCTGCACCTGAGCGGACAGCTCCACCGGCGCGCCGGGCTTCACAACCTTGCTCATCGGCTCGGTGAACCGCGGGGAGAACTGCACGAGCGCCTTACCGCGAATCTCATTCGGGTCAATGCCGTACTCGTTCATCGGCAGGTTGGGGTCGAACTCGCGGCGACCCTCCCACAGGGCGCGTGCGGTCGAGTACACCAGGGTCGAGGCGAGCGCTCGCGCCTCATCACTGAGCAGCGGCGAGGACGCCGCCATGCCCAGGTAGCGCACGAGAATGCCGGTGAACAGGCCGCCGTCGCCGTCACCGTGAGAGATGAGGATGCGGCGGCGCGCACCGGAGAGGAACTCCACCTCTTCGGTCATGTGCTTGACGATGCCGACGATGAGGCGCTCGGCGCGCTCGGCGGGGTCCACCTCGCAGGGCACACCGGAAGCTGCGAGGCTCAGCAGGGCGCCCAGGGCGGTTCCCTGGTTGTAGGTGAATTCGCTGCGCTCGTACTCGTACTCGTCGCCGCGCACGTTCACGCCGTCAATATAGAGCGAACGTTCTGCATCCCAGAGGGTTTCGTTCATCCAGTCCATGAGCGCGGCGGCAGTCTTCGGGTCGCCCGCCCGCACATACGCCAGAGCGGTCGGCGCGGTCGCCGCAGCATTCACAAAATCACGCTTGGACTTACGCCAACTCATGCCGCCCACCGGGGAGAAGCCCTTCGCCAGCTGCTCGAAGAGGGCGGCGCCAGCATCCTGGGCGGCAACATCATTAGCGCCGGTCAGTTCAATGCAGAAGGAGTTCATGCGGCCCACCGCGAGGGTTAGCCACGCCATATCGTCAAAGTAGTCGTTAGCGAAGCGGCCGTAGTTACGCACGTTAATGCCGCGCAATAGTGCGCGGGCGCGGTGCAGCTGCTCCTGGGCGGCAGTAATATCGCCCTCGCGCAGGTGACGCTGACCGGCATCAATCATGCAGTCCAGCAGGTGCGCCTGCCACCAGTAGTGCCAAATGCTCAGGCGCTGGCTCAGCGGGCGCGGGTCGGGAACCTGTACCGAACCGATGAGGGCGCCGGGAACACCGAGGATGCGGTGCACGAAGGTGTCGGTGACGCTGTCGGCTGCGGTAGCGGCGTGCGAGGAGGTGCGCTCGGCGTACTCGCTAATCGACTCCAGAGACTGCGCGTTGTGGGAAGACGGCTGGGAATTCATGGACCCTCTGTAGTTGCGGTGAAGTATTACGTCTGAAATTATCCCACTTTTTGCCCTCTGAGCGCCCGGATGCTGTGGGCGGGCTCTCGGGTGTGATTCCTTTTCGAGAGACCGCCGAGAAGATGCACCGCAGGGAACGGGGTGAACGCCATTCAAAAACCGGTTAGGAGACGGCAGTGAGTGAGCGGCCACTGTACAAATCCACTCGCTCGCCGGTGATGGGATGCTCAAAATGCAGACTGTACGCCAGCAACTGCAGCGGGTACTCCGGGCGGTCTGGCGCGTCGGGTAGCACCTGCGGGTAGAGCACATCGCCCAGAATGGGGGCGCTGAGCATATTCAGGTGCGCCCGCAGCTGGTGCGTCTTGCCGGTGTGAGGCGCCAAATCATAGAGCGCCCATTCTCTATTCGGTTCCGCGCGCCAACCAGCAACCGCCTGCGCGCTCGGAGTGAAAGTCCGCAGAATCTTCGCGGTCGTCAGCGTATTCGGCTCCACACCATGCGCCGCGCACTCTTGCTCAGAAAGCTGCTGAACCTGCAGCTGATCACGAATCTTCTGAAGATGCGAACGCACCTGCAACCCTTGCGCACTCAACGCCTGCTCGGCGGCGGCAGCATCGGCGGGAACCGGCGCCACGGCACGGTAAGTCTTCGACACCTGACGGTGCTGAAACATCATCTGGAAGGGGCGGCGCGCCTCCACGGTCTTAGCAAAAAGCAGCACGCCCGCGGTCGGGCGGTCCAGGCGGTGAATCGGAATCAGTAGCGGGTTCTGCTCGCGCACCCGCAGCTTGGTCAGCGCGGTCTGCGCAATATAGGCGCCGCGCGGGGTGGTCGGCAGAAAATGCGGCTTATCAATCGCCAGCACGTGCTCATCCTCGTAGAGCACCGGCATGTCGGAGGGTAGCTGCGGCTCATCCGCAAGCTCGCGGAAATACCAGATGCGCTCACCCGGCATATAGGGGCTATCGCCGGTCAGAATCGTGCCATCGTCTAGACGCACTTCGCCGGTATTAAAGCGGGCGTGAATAATCTGCGGGTCGTTCGGGTAGAAGCGCGCAATCAGGTAATCCGCAATGGTTGCCGGAGCCGTATTGTTCGGGGTGGTGTTGCTCGGGGTGAGCTCGGCGGGGAGCTCCTCCACGCGCGGCAGGATCAGCTGAATTGGGTCGATACCGTTCTTCTGAGCCAGCGGAGGGGCCAGCAGGCGGCGATGTGTGCGGCGTGCAGGCTTTGCCTGATAGGCGGGCTGTATTCCCTGCTGTGTATCGGGGCGTGCGATAGGCTGCGTGCGTGCGGTGTTCTGTACGGGCATGGCTCTACTCTACCGCCTGGGCGGGGTAGGTTCGGAGGCAAGCTGGAGGCGTACTGAGTGAGTTGGGCTGAGCTACGTGCGGGTGGAAATATTACCGTGGGCTTGGGTGTGGGGTTGCGGAAGACAGTTTTGTCTGACACTCATGAATGTTTGTGTGAATATGTGGAACAGAAAACGAAAACTTCACAAATTTTTGAAATTATTGGACATTTAATTTAAAAAAACTACATTAATTTTACAAAAAATAGCGTTTAAGTGCGGTATTTTCGAAAATGCTGTCAAATCATAAATCAATAACCCTCAATTTAGCCCCTTTGGTTTTTCTAAGTATAAAAGATGTAAAGCAATTAAAGACATGCTAACCTGGGCACCCTACGTCATAAACGCCTTAATAAAGGCTGAAAGTAGCCTTAAAGCGGTACGGTTAAGACACAGAAGTTCGATATTTCGAACGAAGGGGTCGAAATGGGACAGAAACAGCGCAAGGATGCAGAGGTTAAAGGAACACCCCCAAATACAGCGGTGCAATCGGACAATTCCAAAGCACCGGAAAATGCGATAGGAGAGGTTATGGAACATTCACAAAAGAATGCGGAGCCTCGCACCGGTGCCCTGCGTATGGAGCCGCACGAACGCGAAGAGCAAATTCTGAAAATCGCTGCAGAACATTTCGCTCGCCGCGGCGTGCTCGGTGCCTCCATGAGCGCTATCGCCCGCGATGCAGGCATTACCCGCGCCCTGCTCTACCACTACTTCCCCGGCAAGGACTCCCTGGCGGCCGCTGTCACCCGACGCGAAGCCAACGCAGTCCTTGAGGCCCTGGGCGAGCATCACGAAAACCCCGAAGAGGCGTTGCGCAATGCGCTACGCACGTACTTCCTCGTTGTAGCCGGCGTTCCCACCCCCGGTGGGGAGGACTTCCCGAACAACCCTACCGACTACCTCGAATGGATGCTTGAACGCACCGGCATGCCGATTAATGACCGCACTCGCGTCATCCTCGGAGGCTGGTTGCAGCTCGTCGACTACTTCGCCATGCACGTCGTGCAGCTCAACCCCCGCGATCAGCGCACCGTTCGCTCCCGCGGGCTCGGGCTCGAAGAAGCTATCGACCTGTGCCTGGGTGCCGTTGACACCCTCACCGGCGGCTACTAGCCACCTGTCACCCTAAGAGGTAACAGGTCAGCGTAGGACTTCCCGCTCCGATGTTTGGTTACGTGCTCCACGGCAAAGGCGACGTGGACATCCGGGCGGTTATTCCTCCACCACGCCGCTTGCGACGTGGTGGAATCCGGGAACACCACCCGGTTCGTGAGTAGGGAAACATAATGCCCCGCACCCCCTTCCGTGAGGGTGCGGGGCATTATAATGCTCAGGTTGAGGTTGAAGAAAATAGTTTTACTCTGAGGCTAAGCTTGAGGCTCGGTTCGGCTAAATGGAACGGCGTAGTGATAGGCCACGAACCGTCGCGTAGAACCCCTGCGCCTGCAGTGCCGCACGCAGCGCCTCCACCGGATGCTCCATAACCTCGCCGCCGGAGACACTCAAGGTATGCGTGCCCAAAAGCTCCACATCGTTAACCTTCTCCACCGAAATCTTCTCCGCACCACCGGCGGACACCAGGCGCGCCAGGGCGGGGGCCGCCGCCTCCAGAAGTATCGGGTCGGTTGTGAACGCCAGCAGGGTCTTCGCGCCGCGCTCCACGTACAGCACCGGGGCGCCATCCACCAGCACCACGCAGGCGCCCGCCTTGCGTGCCGGACGGTGCTTCACAGTCCCCTCGTGTGCAAAGGAGGGAATCGCGGGCCAGCTCAGCGCCGCACCGTACGGGTTCGCCGGGTCGGTCGCCGCCAACAGGGTCACCGTGAATGTGCCGTACACCTGCTCGGTATCGGTACGCTGCGGGGTGTAGGCGCTCGCACCAAAACCCTGTGTTGCACCAAAACCCTGTGGACCTGCGGGAACACTGAGGCTATCAGCGGTAGAACGTAGCAGGTCCACCGTCGCGGGGGCGGCAAACTGCGCCGCGCCCAAACCCTCAATAAAGTAGCCGCGACGCACCAGCGCACGATCTTCAGCCGCCGAATAAATCCGGTACAGTTGCGAGAACCCGCCAGCAGAATCCTCCACCTGCAGGCACCCTCGAGTCAGCACACCGTAGCGGTCCAGTAGCAGGTCGGCGCGTGCGAGCGCCGCAACCGTCGCCTCCACCGGCTCCTGCAACAGCGTGTCCACGCGCGAGAAGCGACCGCTATCCTGCGGGGCAACGGCGGGAGCGACGGCATGGAGCCCGCCGCGCAGGGAACGCAGACCGCGCCCGGCGGCAGGCGCAGAGTAGCCGCTGGAACCATAGCTATCAGCGCCGTAACCGCCCGCCAAGCCGTTACCCATGGAGGCGCGCGCCGCCGCAATACGACCCGCACCGCGGCGACCCACCCGCGACAGACGCGCGGCAGGTGCCGGAGTCGGATGCGCACTGCGGACACCGGCAAGTACCGCTCGAACCGGAGCGAAACTATCGTTCGTCACCGCACCAGCCCACACCAGGCGCCACAGCGCCGCCGAAACCTCCGCCGCATCCGGGAAAGTCACCACCTGACCGGCAGGTGCCGCCACGCTCATCAGCTGCGCCACTCGCTCACGCAGCGCCGGCACGAACAGGCCGCCGTGAGCCAGCGCCTCATAGATGGCGTGCTCCAGCGTGCCCGGAGCCTGCAGTGCCTCCCAAAGCTCAGGGTTCTCCGCGCGCAACAGCTGCTCCGGGTAGTCCTCACCCAGGGTCAGCGAGGAACTCTCGCTCAAGTGCAGGCGAATCCAGCCGTCAGACTTCTGCGCGCTACCGCCGCCGAGCTGCCCGGCGCCGGTGAAGAACACCCTGCCGCTTGCCATAAGCTCGTCCAGCATGTGCGGCTGGTAGCCGGGCACGCGCGCCGGAAGAATCAGCGTCTCCAGCGCGGAAGCCGGTACGCGCACACCCGCCAGCTGGTCGATGGCGGTGAGCAGATCCTCCGTGGCGGAGGCGGAATCTTGTCCCATATGTTCTGCGCCGTGCTCAGCTAACGGGTTGGGTGCTGCCGAGCCGAGGGGTGCCACTCTCTCGCCTACCACCGTGGCGGCGCGGCGGGAAGGCATGAACGCACCGTAGGCGCTCGCCTCCGGCAGGGTCTGCGCAACCCGCACAGATAAAGAACGAACGTTCTGCCATGAAGGCAGGAAAACGCCATAGACCTGCGCCGATACCGGCTCAATCTCCTCACGCAACGCCGCCAGAGAACGGGCGCGAATCGTGCGCAAAACCTGCGCATCCACCCACTCAACACCAGCCGCCCCGGAGGCACGCAGCACCTCGGGCAGGAACTCGCCAGAGCTCAGGCGGCGCTGCTGCTGAAGGCGCTGCAACACCGGAGTCAGCACGCCCACACCCACCGGGGTCAGGCGCGAAAAATGCTCCGCCGCCTGCTGCGCCGTAAAGGGAATATGGGTGCGCGCATAGCGAGAAACCAGATCCTCTAAAGGCTCCGCAACCGGCTCCAAAAGGGCAGTAGGAAGCGCCGCGGCGGGCATAATGCCCAGTCCATCGCGCAGACGCGCGGCATCCTCAACCACCGCATAGTACAGCTGCGGCTCGGCGGAACCATCGGCAGCTCCCATGAACGAGAACGCACGGCGCGAGCGCACCAGCTCCTCCGCTAGAGCACGCGCCTGATCCGTGCTGGCGTGCGCACTGTACTCCTCGCCGTAATCTTCGGAATCTTCATGCTCAATGCCGGGTGCCGCCGCCAGCAAGCTGTCAGCCCGCAAACGCAGGCTCAATTCCTGCGCGCTCAACGGGCCCAGCTGACGCAACAAATCCGCCACGCCCTCCACACCGCAGGCGCGGTAACGCTCACCCGTGCGCTGCAGACGCTGCTGAGTCTGCACCAGAACCGCCGGGTCCAGTAGCTCGCGCAGACCGCTCGACCCCAGCAACTCAGCCAGCAGAGCCGGGTCCAGTGACAGCGCGGCGGCGCGGCGTTCGGCGGCGGGCGCATCGCCGTCGTAGAGGTGCTCGGCAACGTACTCAAAGAGCAGGGTGCGCGCAAAAGGCGAAGGGTCGTTCGTCTCAACCTCCAGCATGGACACCGCCCGAGACTGCAACGAACGGTGCACCTGAACCAGCGCCGGAACATCGTACACATCCTGCAGACACTCGCGTGCCGTCTCCAAAAGCACCGGAAAATCAGGGTACTTACGCGCCACATCCAGCAGCTGCGCCGCACGCTGACGCTGCTGCCACAGCGGGGTGCGCTTACCCGGATCACGGCGCGGCAACAGCAGGGCACGCGCCGCATTCTCACGGAACCGAGACGCAAAAAGCGCCGAATCGCCCACGCGTTCGGTGACAATCGCCTCCAGCTCGTCCGGGTCGAAAAGGAACAGATCAGCGCCGGGCGGCACATCCTCCATAGCGGGCAGACGCAGAATCAAGCCGTCATCACTCGCCATGACGGAAGCGTCCACCCCGTACCGCTCCTCAATGCGGGCGCGTACCGCCAGCGCCCAGGGTGCGTGCACCCCGTAGCCGAGCGGCGAGTGCAGGACCACGCGCCAATCGCCCAGTTCGTCGCGGTGCCGCTCTACAATCATGCGGGTATCGGAGGGGACCGCCCCGGTGGATTCGCGCTGCTCACGCAGGTAGGCGAGCAGGTTATCGACTGCCCAGGTGTCCAGTCCGAGCTGTTCGAGTTGCTGGCGGGCGGCGGCGCTATCGGTGGCGTCCAGGCTGGAGAGGGCGCGCGTGAACGTACCCGTCTGCACGCCCAGGGCGTAGGGGCGGCCCATGCGGTCGCCGTGCCAGAAGGGCAGGCGTGCGGGCTGACCGGGTGCGGGGGAGACCCGCACCGCGTCATGCGTAATTTCTTCGATGCGCCAACTGCTCGCGCCGAGGGTGATGACCTCGCCAGCACGGGATTCGTACACCATTTCCTCGTCGAGCTCACCCACGCGCTTAGGGCCGCGCTCCTCATTGCCGCTGACCAGGTAGACGGGGAAGAGCCCGCGGTCGGGAATCGTGCCGCCGCTGGTGACGGCGAGGCGCTGCGCACCCGGGCGGCCCTCAATACTGCCGGAGGGGGCTTCCTCGGTGGGGGTGCGGTCCCAGATGATGCGCGGGCGCAGTTCGGCGAATTCGTCGGAGGGGTAGCGTCCGGCGAGCATTTCGAGTACGGAGTCGAAGAGGGCGCGCGGCAGTTCGGCGTAGGGCGCGCTGCGGCGTAGCGCCTCGTACCAGGAGTCCACGCTGATGGGGCCCAACGCACAGGCGGCGACGGTCTGCTGCGCGAGTACGTCCAGGGGGTTGGTGGGGATGGCAAGCGGCTCGAGGGTTCCACTGCGCATTCCGGCGAGGGTGACGGTTGCGCCGAGCAGGTCGCCGCGGTGCTTGGGGTAGAAGAATCCGCGCGAAATTTCGCCCACGCGGTGTCCGGCGCGGCCCACGCGCTGCAGTGCGGAGGCAACCGATGGAGGTGCGGCCACCTGGATTACGAGGTCCACGTGGCCCATGTCGATGCCCAGCTCCAGGGAGCTGGTGGCGACCACGCAGCGTAGGGTTCCGCCCTTGAGCGCTTCCTCGATGAGGGTGCGCTGTTCCTTGGATACGGAGCCGTGGTGCGCGCGGGCGAGCGGTGGCACCTCGGCGATGTCGCAGATGCCTGCCGCATAGTCTTCGGGATCAATTCCCTGCTTCGCGAGGACGCGGCGCAGGTGAATATCGTTGAGTGCCGCGGTGAGTTTTTCCGCTAGTCCGCGCGAGTTAACGAAAACAATCGTAGAACGGTTGTTCTCAATATGGTCGACGATGCGCTCCTGCACACGCGGCCAGATGGAGGTCTCGGGGTGCTCGCTATCGGCGGTGTCTCGCAATGCCTTTTCGCGCAGCTCCCCTTCGTGCAGTGCTCCCTCACGCAATGCCTCTTCCTGGATGGTGAGCGTATTTTTGGGCGCGGTGTTATCGCCCTGTCGCGCCGGGTTTGCTTGCCCAGTTTCTTGCGCGGGTTCCTGCGCCAGGTTTGCCTGCCCGGGGAATACGCCAATGGCATCTTCCAGCGTGTAGGGCGTGCTTGCCGGGGTATTCGCTGCGCTGGGGGCAGGCTGTGCCGCGCCCTGCGCCGAGCCGGCAGAAGTTGAGCCCCCGCCGCCCGGCACCTCCGAGGGCGCATATTCTGATGGGGCGTAGAGCCCCTGCCCGTAGTCGTTGGCGCCTCCGAGCGCCGCCATATCGGGCACGGGCACACTCAGGCGCAGGTCCCATTCTTTGGCAACCGGGCGGCTCATGATGGTCACCGGCTGAATGCCACCGAGGAACCGGGCGACCGCCTCCGGGTTTTCGACGGTTGCGGAGAGACCAATGCGCTGTGCGGGCTTTTCGAGGAGCGCATCGAGGCGTTCGAGGGATACTGCCAGGTGCGCGCCGCGTTTGGTGGCGGCAAGGTTGTGAATCTCATCCACGATCACGGTGGTCACGCCGGCGAGGGTGTTGCGGGCGGCGCTGGTGAGCATGAGGTAGAGGGATTCAGGGGTGGTGATGAGAATGTCGGGTGGGTTGCTGATGAGTTGGCGGCGTTCGCGTGCGGGGGTGTCGCCGCTGCGCACGCCCACGGTGATGCTCGGCTCGCCAGTGTCGTTGCCGCTCAGGCGGGTGATTCCGGCGAGGGGCGCGCGTAGGTTGCGTTCGACGTCCGCACCGAGTG
Organism: Rothia sp. HMSC062H08; assembly: GCF_001810775.1. Taxonomy (NCBI): domain Bacteria; kingdom Bacillati; phylum Actinomycetota; class Actinomycetes; order Micrococcales; family Micrococcaceae; genus Rothia; species Rothia sp. HMSC062H08. The sequence goes on along the minus strand of NZ_KV802674.1, from coordinate 26,909 downwards.
CTTTGAGGGGTGAGATGTAGAGGATGCGCGTGCCGCCTGCAGTTCCGGCTTCGTGTTCGCGGTGTAGGGCATCGAGTGCCCAGAGGAATGCGGCGAGGGTTTTGCCGGAGCCTGTGGGGGCGATGATGAGGGTGTTGTTGCCGTTGCGGATGTTCTCCCAGGCGCCTTCTTGGGCGGCGGTGGGTGCGCTGAAGGTGGCGCGGAACCAGTCGCGTACGGGGGCGGAGAAGTGGGAGAGTGCGTCGGTCATGTATCTATTATGGCGGGGTTTATGGTGTGCGCCTCTTGAATTGTTGGGGGCTGGGGGAGGAAGATGTGCTTGACAGGTTCCTAACAAGCCCGTAATGTTTTACTTGTAAAGTAATTGACTGAGAGAACAACACAAAGGAGCACCACCATGACCCGCCTGAACGACGAACAGCTCATCAACCTCTTCCACGAGCCGCGCACCGTCTCCTCCTTCACCGAGGAGCCCGTCACTGACGAGCAGCTGCGCCGCATCCAGGAACTGACCTTCTACGGCCCCACCGCCTTCAACAGCCAGCCCCTGCGCATCACCTGGGTCAAGAGCCCCGAGGCACGCGAGCGCCTCGTCGCACACCTGGCAGACGGCAACAAGGCTAAGACTCAGGCGGCACCGGTCACCGCGATTCTCTCCGCAGACGCAAACTGGGTAGAGCATGCTGACACCTTCAACCCCAACGCTGCCGGCTTCATCAAGGGCTTCTACACCTCCGAGGAGCTTGCTACCCCCGCCGCTGAGCTGAGCGCTCACCTGCAGGCAGGCTACTTCATCACCGCGATCCGTGCACTCGGCCTGGATGCCGGCCCCATGACCGGCGCAGACTTCGCCGGCATCAAGAAGGAATTCTTCGCGGACAACGCAGAAATCCCCTTCCTGGTCGTCAACCTCGGTCACGGCGAGGCGCCCGCATACCCGCGCGGTGCACGCTTCAGCCACGATGAGGTTGCCCGCTCCCTCTAAGAGTGCGCGGCTACCGCATAGCTAAAGCTAAACCCTAGGTTTATAGACAGTTCAAGGGCGGTTCCCCATCGAGGGGAACCGCCCTTGAACTATATGCGAACTATATGCGCACACAACGTGCCAGAGATGTTGTCACATCTGCAACGGGCGCGTTAGCGGGCACCAAATTGACCCACCGACAGCTGCGGAACAGACGAGGAACATGCGGTCGTATCCAGCGGAACAATCACGCCACCGGAACCGGAGGGAAGACCCACCAGGAAGCCCTGAACCGGGCGGCTACCGCAATCGTCACCGAAGCGTGCCGGGTACACCGAACGCAGTACCGCGGTGGTGCTATCGCCGGGGTTGAGGGTCACTCCCGCAGGGTTCATGTACTCAGCAGAGGCGGATGCCTCACGGCCGACCCAGGTTCCCGAGGGGCCCGCATGGACCACGCGCGGGTAGCCGCGCAGGGTGCAGGGGGAGTTCGAGGAGTTCTGGAAGTACAGGGTGTAGTTTCGGGCGCCGGGGGAGCCTTCTCCAATGGCAACCGAAACGTTCAGGTCGTCCAGATCGCACTGGGTCGGTCCCTCAGCAGCGTTATTGTTGGAGGAGTTAGAGGACTTCTCCGAAGAGCTCGAAGAATTCGAGGAGTTGGAAGAATTCGACGAGTTCGAGGAACCGGAGGAGTTCGAAGAGTTGCCCGAAGAGCGAGAACCCGACTGCGAAGACGAGTCTGAGCTCTTCTGGGAATCCTGCTGAGAATCAGAGTCGTCCGACTTGTTCTGCTCGGAACCCTCGTGGGAGGACTCAGAGGAATGAGAGTCAGAGCTCTGCTTCGACTCGTGAGTCTCGGTGTGGGAGGAAGACTCGTGGTGTTCCGCGTCGGGGGAGTTCACCACGGTAATGGAGCCCGGGCTCACCGAAGGGGTAGCCCCGTCGGAGGCTACTCGAATCGTGCCGGGCTTGACCGAAGCTGATGCGCTCGGATTTGCCGAGGTACCTTCAGCTTCCTGACCGGCCTGGGACGCGCCGCATCCACTGAGCGCTAGCACGCAACAGAGGAGGGTGGTTGATGCGAGTACCTGAGCCGATTTAAACATGATTACATCGCCGCCTGCATTTGGATTTCTGCTCCGTCCATACCGGGGGCGTACTCGACCTGGCAGCACAGGCGAGAGTACTCGTTGGCGACATCGTCGACCATGTCGAGCAGGTCCTGCTCAGCTTCGGTGCGCTCACCGGAAGCCTCGAAGTGCTCGGGGTCGATGAAGCCGTGGCAGGTAGCGCAGGATGCGTTACCACCGCAGGTTGCGAGGACCGGCACGCCGTTAGCCTGGAGGGTTTCCAGGAGGGTGTGGTGGTCTTCCCACTGAATGTCGTAGTTTACGCCTGCTTCGTCAGTGACCTTAATCGTTACGCCCATGCGTTCTCCTTCTTCTGTAGTGATGCGTTTCTATTGTAGAGGTAGGGGCTGTTATTCACCGTACTTTGTGGCGCATCCCCAACCCTACCGTCACGCATATCACGGGAACGCATATTAATTTTTATGCTGAATAGCATGTCTGTATTGCCCCCAGTCTACCCCGTATTGCCCTGACAACGCGGGATATAGGCGCATATGAATACTGCCCCCAGATGCAAAGACATGCTGGGGGCAGTATAAAGAACCGGCACGCGGGCGCGCTTCAACGGCTATGCTTCAACTGTGACGAAGAGCTACTCGGATTCCTTCTCCGCCGTCTTCTCCGCGCTCTTCTCGGCGTCCTGCTTTTCTACGCTGTGGTCATCAGTATTCTGGACGCTTCGTCCCGGACCGCGCACAATACCTCGCACGCTATCACGCGGGTCGGCGTAGCGCAGGTCGATACCGAAGGTATTGCGGATCTGGCGTGCCGAGTTCAGGTGCCAACGCTGCGAATCCGAGGGAGTCACCGAGGTGACCGCCTTCTGCCCCGGAGCCAGCTTCTCGTGGCGGATATCGTAGTGCTTACCACCCATGGTGATGGTGAAGCCGTGCTCCTGCAGTAGCTGCACGAACGCATCCACATCGTGCGGAATCTTGCGGCCGCGCTGCCTCTTCGTACCGCTCATCCTCGGCTGCGATTCGAAGGGGTTACGGCTGGGCGCGGTGCCGCGGCTAATACGAATCACCTGCTGGTCGGAGTGCGAGAACTCCACCTGGTAGCCGTTGAGCGAGTACACGGTGCGGCTACTGCCGGGAATCGGGCGGCGGTCCTCGGCCTCATCCAGGATGCGGGCAATGTACTCGCCGGTCAGTCCGAGCGATTTGAGCTGAGCCTGAGCCTCGGGGGAGAGCTGGTAGCCTCCGGCGAGAGCCTGCAGCGGGCGTAGCGCGAGCACCTCGGCGGTCAGGGGGTTGAGCACCACCTGGTAGCCTTCCTCTTCATGCGTGTAGAGGGTGACTTCTCGGCCGTAGCGGTTCTCTTGCGCGCTTTCTTGAACCACCGTGCTTGCGGGCGATTCGATGATGTCCAGCAGTAGCTCGTAGGTGAGGCTGTGGCGCATCATATAGTCCATCACGCCCGGGAGCACGCCGTAGATACGGCGGCGCGGCGGCACCTCGCCGTAGAATTCCTTCTCGATGCGCGCGGCAATACGCTGGTTCTCCAGCGGCACCTCGGTCAGCGGAATGAGGCGCTGGTTGGAGGGGCGAATCTTGGCGCGTGCGGCGGCGGGCTTGGGCGCCTGACGGTATGCGTCCACGAGTGCCTGCTGTTGCTCTACGAATTCCTGGGCGATGAGCGGCAACAGGGTGAAGTAGAGCTCTGCCGCTTCGGGCTTGAGCGCGCCGTTCTCATCGAGTAGGGACGCGCCGTCCTTGGAGAGCAAATCCCACGGCTTATCGTTTGCGGTGCTTTCTTCTGAGCCCTGGTTGTCCCGGTAGCTATAGGTTGCGAGGGAAGCAAGCTCCTGCAGGCGAACGTACACCTCAAGAGGAACGGTAATCTGCTTAGCGGACATTATTTCTCCTCCTCGGTGGTGTCTGCCCGAGCTGCTTTATCTTCTGCCTGCTTTGCCAGGGTGTTGCTGAGCTCTTCCAGCTGCACCTTGCGCAGGGTTTCTGCGTGCAGGTTGTGGAAGTCCGCTGTCTTCGCCAGAGCCATAACGGTCCGCTCATCGGGCGAGATTGCGATTTCCAGGCCCTGCGCCGCGTAGATGCGGGTCCAGCCTTCAGCCATACGCACGCTCTCGGGGCTGCTCAGCGTCTGGAGCATCAGATCGAAAACGAACGGCGGGTTCTTCTTCAAGAAGGTGCGGGCGCGCTCGCTGAACTCAAGTTCCAGGGCGTTGAGCGAGGTGTATTCGCCCTGAGCCAGGGAGGTTTGCGCCGCCTCGTTGTAGTCGGCGTCGTATTCGTCGATGACGGTAATGACTTCTGCGGAGGCGGTGTTCACGTCAACCCGGTAGTCGTCGTGGGTGAAGCGAATGGTCCAGTCGTTGATGCGTTCTGCTTTACCTTCGCGCAGGATGGCGCGCACGAGCTCTTCGCTGATGTTTTCGCGTTCAAGGCGGGCACGCAGGCTCGGACGCAGGCGGTAGGGGTAGGGGCGTTCGCGGTCCTCAGCGGTAATGGCGCGAGGTGCTGCGGCGACCGGCTCTGCGGCGGGAGCGCTCGGGGTAGGCGCGGCAGGCTTCGGCGCACCTGGTTTCGGCGCGGCAGGCTTCGGGACCGTAGCTATCGGTGCAGCGTGGCTGAGCACGGGCAACTCTTCAGCAGATACCTGTTCGGTACCCGCTACCGACTGCGCGGCTTCCGGGGCGGCGGCTTCGGCCGCCTGCTGGCGGGCGCGCAGACCCTCCAGGTACTCTTCGATGCGCGGCGGTCGGTAGGTGAGCGTGGACTTGCGGAACATACCGGGGGAGGGGGCACCGGGAGTCGGTGCGGCAGGCTTCGGCACTGCAGACGTAGGAGTTGCGGGTTTGGGCGCAGCTGGCTTCGGTACAGTGGGCTCGGGTGCCGCTGCTACAGACGTTGCAGCGGTAATCGTTGCCGGGCTCGGCACCGGTGCGGTCTTTTCTGCGGGTGCTTCTTCCGGCACGCTGGGAACCGGGCTGGGGGCTTGCGCTGCGCGGGCCGCAAAGAGCGCGGGGGAAGGCGCAGGCTTCGGGGCTGCAGGCTTGGGCGCAACAGAAGCGCTAACTTCAGCATCCTCAATTACTGCAGATTCTGTGGGGTTAGGTTCAACCTCAACATCAGCCGTAGAGTCTGCGGTAACTTTGGTTGTCTGCTCCTCATCGCTGAGCTCATCGTCGCCACGACGCAGAGCGGCAACGAGTTCCTGCCGGGAGGTATAGGGAATGATTTCCTCGGGAGAGTCGATATATCGGGGGAAGTTCTCGTAGAGAATCTTCGCCGCGGCTTCAAAGAGCTTCTCCGTGGTGGCGTTGGCGGCGGGTGCGCAGGGGCAGAGTAGTTCCTGGTGTTGCGCGTCATAGAGGGACCAGTGGGCGCATCGTTCGGTGGGCGGGAAGTAGTCGAGTGTTCCAAGGTCGGCTATATCGATGAGTGCACCTATCAGGGACTGCGGAATGGATAGCTGTGCCATAGTGCTCCTTCGCGTTGTCTGCTCTCCAGCCTATGTGTGGAGGGTCCTCTTTCCATCCTATGCGTTTTTTGGCGGGTGTGCCCCGGGGCACGTCATCTGGGAGCATAAATCTGTGGATTCACAGGTTGGGGTGCTTTGGGGCGCGGTTTTTGGCACGGATGGGGCAGCGTCAGCTGGTGAAGCGTCCTTGCTACACCTAGCTAGAGCCTGCGGCGTGTCGTACTGCAACATGTTGTACTGTGCAGTGGCTTGAGCTCTGCCCGGGGCTTGTGTCAGAGCGTTTTCAGCGCGCTTGTTTCCCAAAGATGTCTTCCAGGGGTGTGTCTTCCGGGGTCTATCTTCTGGGCATACAAAAAATCCCCGGTTCCAAAGAACCGGGGATCGGTGGTGCGCCCGAAGGGATTCGAACCCCCAACCTTCTGATCCGTAGTCAGATGCTCTATCCGTTGAGCTACAGGCGCATGTTCCTCGCTTCGGATTTCTTCAACCCGTCGCGGCAACAGGTACTACTATACGGATGTCTCCAAGGGTGCGCAAGCCGAAAAACTCGAAATTGACCCAAAATCCCCTCCGAAAGACTCGATAATGCCCTGTTTTACCGCATGATTCCGGGGTTTTTGGCGGCGTAAAATTTTTTCAAAATATTTTCTCGGCACCCTAAAACCGGTGCTGTAGGCCCCTAAAATCCCCGAAGGGTCCCGCCATACGACCTAAAAATTCTTTACAGAAATCTTCTCGTACTCTAAGAATGTGATGCGCAGAACTTAAGAAATGGTGTCATAGAAAGCTCTGCAGACCATTAATGCGTTATTCTGTAAGCATCACGAGGAAGTGGAGACTGTCCAAGCGTGCATATTCACATTTGTTTGCACGCTTGTAGTGTTTAACTGCTTCTTTGTTACCGCAGACCTAACCGGATCAACGTAGTATCCGGGCCACCGAATGAAGGGGAAAACGTCAATGGCTGACACCTCAACTCGTACTCTCTCTGCCGAACTCGAAAAGGAGCTGCAGAGCGCACCCACCACCCACCAGGGTCTTCTGGAATGGGTTCGCGAGGTTGCGGCACTGACCCAGCCCGCACACATCTACTGGGTCGATGGCTCCCAGGAAGAATATGACCGCCTGGCACAGGAACTGGTTGACGCCGGTACCTTCGTTCGCCTCAGCGATCACGAATTCCCGAACTCTTACGCAGCTTTCTCCGATCCCGACGACGTTGCACGTGTCGAGGAGCGCACCTTCATCTGCTCCGAGACTGAAGAAGGCGCAGGCCCGACCAACAACTGGCGCGACCCCGTCGAAATGAAGCAGACCCTGACCGGTCTGTTCGAGGGCTCCATGCGCGGTCGTACCCTGTACGTCATTCCCTTCGTCATGGGCTCCCTGAAGGCTAAGAACCCCAAGATTGCTGTTGAGCTCAGCGACTCCGCATACGTTGTCTGCTCCATGCGCATCATGGCAACCATTGGTAAGGACGTTCTTGCCAAGCTGAACGAGACCAACGGCTTCTTCGTCAAGGCTCTGCACTCTGTTGGTGCACCCCTGGAGCCCGGTCAGGAAGATGTTCCCTGGCCTTGCAACCCCGAGAAGTACATCGTCCAGTTCCCCGAGACCCGCGAAATCTGGTCCTTCGGCTCCGGCTACGGCGGTAACGCACTGCTCGGTAAGAAGTGCTACGCACTGCGTATCGCATCCGTTATCGGTCGCGATGAGGGCTGGATGGCAGAGCACATGCTCATCCTGAAGGTCACCAACCCCGAGGGCAAGGTTCGCTACATCTCCGCAGCGTTCCCTTCCGCATGTGGCAAGACCAACTTCGCAATGATGGAACCCACCATTGACGGCTGGAAGGCTGAGATGGTCGGCGACGACATCGCATGGATCGAGTTCGACGAGAACCACCAGGCACGCGTGGTCAACCCCGAGGCTGGCCTGTTCGGCGTGGCACCGGGCACCGGTTACTCCACCAACCCGAACGCTATGAAGGCTATCGCCAAGGGCAACACCATCTTCACCAACGTTGCACTGACCGACGACGGCTCCGTCTGGTGGGAGGGTAAGACCGATGAGGCTCCCGAGCACCTGATTGACTGGACCGGTCAGGACTGGACCCCCGAGTCCGGCCGCCCGGCAGCTCACCCGAACTCCCGCTTCTGCACCCCCGCATCCCAGGTGGATATGCTCGCTCCCGAGTACTACGACCCCGAGGGTGTGCCGCTGAGCGCCATCGTTCTGGGTGGCCGTCGCAAGACCACCATCCCCCTGGTTTCCGAGTCCGAGAGCTGGGAGCAGGGCGTCTTCCGCGCAGTTACCCTCTCCTCCGAGACCACCGCGGCTGCTAAGGGCGCTGTCGGTGTGATTCGCCGCGACCCGATGGCAATGCTGCCCTTCATCGGCTACAACGCTGGTGATTACTTCAAGCACTGGCTGGACCTGGGCAAGAAGCACGGCGCTGAGAATATGCCGAAGGTCTACTACGTCAACTGGTTCCGCCGTACCCCCGACGGTGGCTTCGCATGGCCCGGCTTCGGCGAGAACTCTCGCGTTGTGAAGTGGATCTGCGACCGCCTCGACGGCAAGGCTGGCGGCCAGGAGACCTTCCTGGGCACCGTTCCCACCAAGGAAGACCTGGACCTGACCGGTCTGGAAATCTCCGAGGAAGAACTGAAGGCTGCTCTGGCTGTCTCGAAGGAAGAATGGGTTGCTGAGCTGCCCAGCATCGACGAGTGGCTCGAGAAGTTCGGCGACAAGCTGCCTGCTGAGGTTCGCGAACAGCGCGACGCTCTGGCGAAGGCTCTGGAGGGCTAAGACACTCCAGCTAATACCTAAGGTTTAGCGCATTGAAGGAGCGGAATCTCCCGATGAGATTCCGCTCCTTCCTTCTGCTTGGGGAAAATTTGAATCCCCGTCAGCTGGGGGGAATGATAAGTTTTCTCGCAAAGGTGTGAATGTAAGGCTATGCAGTCCACTTGCTCTTGAGAAATACTTTAAATCCCCGCCGGGGTGGTTGGGGCACAGAAGCAGCTGGTTATAATTTCTTGCCTCTCTTATCACCCCTATACAATTCCAATGTAAGATTTTTGAATGCACATGGCTTTCACGAGCTGCGCATATCCGCTGCTACATGTACTGATATGTGGTGGCACGAGAGATTAGAAGGAGTATCCATGCGTTTGACAGCATTCTCGGATGTCTCGCTCCGCGTTCTGATGCTCCTGTCTGCTCTGGAGCCCGGTCAGAAGCTTTCCACCCAGAAGATCGCTGAAGGTGTGGACACCCCCTACAACCACGTGGCGAAGGCTGTAGCTTTCCTCGTGAACATGGGTTACCTGGACTCGACTCGCGGTCGTTCCGGTGGCGTCATGCTTTCGGATGCGGGTCGTTCTGCGACCGTCGGCACTATTCTTCGCGCTACTGAGGGCGATATCCCCATGATTGAGTGCGAGGACGAGAATGGCCACTGCCCCCTCGATAAGTTCTGTCGCCTGCGCAATGTGCTGGCGAAGGCTCGCGAGGCATTCTATGCATCGGTTGATTCGGTGATCATTAGCGAACTGACTGCCGGTGCGCGCCCCGTTGGCCCGGTGTTCGTCGAGCTGGGCTTTGGGCCTCCGGAGAATGCGTTGCCTGCGCGCTAGTCGTAAGTATTCAAGCGATACGTGATGCCTGTGGAGCTTTCCAGCGGGAGGCTCCACAGAGTTTTTAACACGGAGGTTTGGGCGTTTCTGTGCTTGATGCGGGGGCTGCTAGGCGGTTCGCGCGGGGGTGTTTCGTGGGGGTTTTGAGGGCCGCGGGGGAGTGTTTTTGACTCTGCGTGCGCGGTTGTCGGCACCTGCACGAACCCGGAAAATGTGCAGTAAATGCAGGATATTGCAAATTTGCTTTTCAAATGCAGAAAATGTGACCATATTCATTTTTGCACCGCACTGCATACTTTCCATAGTAAATATATTTCCATGCCAGAATTTTTATGCACACTTCGGGGCTAGTCACCCGGCGAACTCAAAAACAGTGCTGAAAATATATAGTGTGACGCTCGGCTCTCTCTTTGAGTCAGGGTGAACCATAAGTAGCATCTGTAGCGCCAAATAACCCTCGGGGCATGACCTGCACACAGCGCAAGCACCCCGCAAAATGCTACGGTAAGGGTGCTTTATAAACACTTCGTCACCAACTGAGCTGTCTGAGTGAATGCCCCGCAATACTGATATTGAGGGGCCTCGCCACAATGACCGAGGTGACCACACAGGAAGAAGGCATGACATGCTCTCTGAGAAGTCCCGCCCCATTATTGAGGCAACGTTGCCCATTATCGCTGAGCGCATCAACGACATCACCCCCGACTTCTACCGTCGAATGTTTGCTGCCCGCCCCGACCTGATGGACGGCATGTTCTCCCGCTCCTCCCAGCTTGAAGGCACTCAGCCTCGCGCACTGGCTGGCTCCATCGCAGTATTCGCTTCCTACATTGTCGAGCACCCGGACTCCTACCCGGACGAGGTCCTCTCCCGCGTGGCCCACAAGCACGCATCCCTGGGCCTGAAGGAAGAAGAATACCCCACCGTCTACAAGTACCTCTTCGAGGCAATCGCCGCTAACCTGGGCGATTTGGCTACCCCCGAAATCGTTGAGGCATGGACCGAGGTCTACTGGCTCATGGGCAACGCCCTCATCAAGCTGGAGAAGGGCCTGTACGCTTCTCAGGCAAACGACGTCATGTTCGCACCCTTCAAGCTCGTTGAGCGCAAGGAGACCGGCGAGAACGTTGTCGTGCTGACCTTCGAGCCCGCCGACGAGACCCCCATGACCGAGTCCAAGGGCGGCCAGTACATCTCCATCGTCGTTCCCGCACGTGACGGCCTGCGCCAGGCACGCCAGTACACCCTGCTGCCCAGCGAAAAGAACCAGCGCCGCATCGCTGTGAAGCTCGACCCCAACGGCGAGATGACCTCCATCCTGCACGAGCTGGAAGTCGGCGCAGTCGTCGAGGTCTCCAACCCCTACGGTGACCTGACCCTGGAAGGCTTCGGCGACCCCCAGGCACCCCTGTACCTCTTCTCCGCAGGTATTGGCACCACCCCCATGCTCAGCTTCCTCTCCGAGCTGGTTGAGAAGGGCTCCGAGCGCCCCGTGACCGTGGTCCACGCAGACCGCCGCCTGGACACCTGGCCCCTGCGCGAAGAGCTCACCGAGCTCGTCGGCAAGCTGCCCAACGCACGCCTCGTCTCCTTCATCGAAGGTGAGGGTGGCGACTACACCGGCCGCGTCGACGTCTCCAAGCTGGACGTTCCCGCCAACGCTAACGTCTACCTCTGCGGCCCGCTGCCCTTCATGCAGGGCGTACGCTCCGCACTGGTTGAGGCAGGCGTTCCCGGCAAGAACATCAACTACGAAATCTTCGGCCCCGACCAGTGGATGCTCCACGACCAGGCACGCGAGGCGTAAAAACCCCGTAAGCCGGCTCGTCCGCTAGGTTTCTTAAACCCGGCTAGGTTCTTCCTCTGAGATAGGAGAACCTAGCCGGGTTTTTAGAACCCAAAATAAAAGATCCCGTCCCGCAGAAATAATCTGCGGGACGGGATCTTTAGCAGCTAGCTAGTGCTTAGCCCTGGCGAACCAGAGCCAGAACCTCGTCGCGGACGCGCTCCATAGTCGCAACATCCGGTGCCTCAAGGTTCAGGCGCAGGAAAGGCTCGGTGTTCGAAGGACGCAGGTTCACCCACCAACCCTCTTCGGTGTTGGTGAAGGTGGTGCCGTCGGAGTCCTCAACAACCACGGGAGCGTTAGCGTAGTGTGCACGCACGCGGTCCACAGCGGCTGCCTTGTCTTCCAGCTCGGAGTTGATCTCACCGGAAGCAACGTACGGAGAGTACTTCGCGCTGATCTCGGAGAGAGGCTGATCGCTACCACCCAGAGCAGCCAGCACGTGCATTGCAGCGAGCATGCCGGTGTCTGCGTTGAAGAAGTCCTTGAAGTAGTAGTGAGCGGAGTGCTCGCCACCGAAAACGCCGTTCTCCTCAGCCATAACAGCCTTGATGAAGGAGTGGCCCACGCGGGTCTTCACTGCGCGGCCGCCCAGCTTCTCAACCAGCTCAGGAACAGCCTTCGAGGTGATCAGGTTGTAGATGATGACGGGCTCTTCGTTACCCTCAGCCTTCGCACGAGCAATCTCGCGCTCAGCAACCAGAGCGGTCACAGCGGAAGGAGTGACGGGCTCACCCTTCTCGTCGATGACGAAGCAACGGTCAGCGTCGCCGTCGAATGCCAGACCAATGTCAGCACCGTGCTCAACAACAGCCTTCTGCAGGTCAACCAGGTTAGCCGGCTCCAGCGGGTTAGCCGGGTGGTTCGGGAAGGTACCGTCCAGCTCGAAGTACAGAGGAACGATTTCCAGGGGCAGGCCCGGCAGGATGGTGTCGCCCAGAACAGCGGGAGTGGTCATACCACCCATGCCGTTACCAGCGTCAACAACAACCTTCAGGGGGCGGATGGAAGACAGATCAACCAGCTTGCGCAGGTACTCTGCGTAAGGCTTGAGAATGTCCTTCTCAGAAACGGTGCCGACCTTCTCAACCGAAGGAATCTCGCCCGAATCCAGGTACTTCTGAGCCAGATCGCGAATATCGAACAGACCGGACTCGGAAGACAGCGGAACAGCGCCAGCCTTGGACATCTTCATGCCGTTGTACTCTGCGGGGTTGTGGCTAGCGGTGAAGGTAACACCGGCAGCGTTCTCAACGCCACATGCGAAGTACAGAACGTCAGTGGAGATCAGACCGATCTTCTCAACATTTGCACCGCGAGCGGTTGCACCCTGGGCGAATGCATCCATGAATTCGGGGGAGGAGGGGCGCATGTCGCCGCCGACCAGAATGGTCTGGCCCTCCAGGCCCAGAACGTCTACGAAAGCCGCGCCAGTAGCGCGAACAGTCTCTGCGGTAATGGTTTCGCCGACGATGCCACGCACGTCGTACGCTTTGAATGAGTCATGTAGATTAATAGTAGTCACGCCTTTTATTTTAGCGGTAAAGAAGTGCAAGTAGCCTCTATAATGGGCTGGTAAAACCTTATAAATTCCGCTGAATGTATGGGTTTTTTATCACGTCACTTGCTTCAAATAACTCACGTCGAGAGGTATTTTCCCCCATGGGTGAGATTTTTTCCCTAAAAAACCAGATTCAGAATTATGCGTGGGGTTCCCGCGAAATTCTCGGACGCATGCGTGGCGTGCCCGTACCCACCGAGCAGCCCGAGGCTGAGGTGTGGGTTGGTGCGCATCCGGCTGCTCCCTCCCGCGCAACCGTTGACGGCACCGAGTCCCCGCTCAACGAACTGATTCAGGCTGAGCCCTCCCGTTTCCTGCGCCCGGACCGTACCTCCGACTGGTTCCCTTTCCTCTTTAAGATCCTTGCGATTGATGCACCCCTGTCGATTCAGGTGCACCCCACCCCCGAGCAGGCTATTGCTGGCTTCGAGGACGAGCAGGCACGCGGCATCGCGATTGACGCGCCGCACCGCAACTACAAGGACCGCTACTCCAAGCCCGAAACCGTCATTGCGCTGACCCCGATGCGTGTGCTCACCGGTGTGCGCACCTCCGCGCAGCTGGCAGAACTGGCGAGGGCATTCAAAGCTGACTGGCTGGCAGAGCGCGTGGAGCTTACCCCCAAGCAGCTGTTGACCGAGATTATTCGCATGCCCGAAGACGCTGCCGCAACCGCTGTTGAACAGCTCATCGAGGTGGCAGCACAGCTGACCGGCTCCGAAAACGCGCTCATTGCTGACGCCGCTGAGCTCGTACAGATTGTTGCCGGCAAGTACCCCGGCGACCGCGGCCTGCTCGTCGCATTCGTCATGAACCTGGTGCACCTGGCACCCGGCGAATCCGCATTCACCCCCGACGGCCAGGTGCACGCCTACGTCTCCGGTACCGCCATTGAGCTGATGAACCCCTCCGATAACGTGATGCGCGCGGGTCTGACCGCAAAGCACATCGACACCGAAGAGCTCATCAAGGTTCTCGGCGAAAGCCAGGACGCCCCCGTGATTCAGCAACCCACCCCCGATAACGCACCCGTGGGCACCTATGCCATGTGGGATGAGCGCATGAGCGTAACCCGCATCCGCGTTGAAGAGGGCAAGCCGCAGGAATACACCTTTGAGGGTATTAGTGCCGCACTGAGCGTATCCGGTGAAATCACCATTCACGCGGCAGACGGCAACGGCACCGAAGAGTTCGTGCTGGGCGCCACCGAGTCGGTACTGCACGTGGGTGAGCCCTCCGAGGCAACCTTGAGCGGTAATGGCGAGCTGTACATTGCTTCTTATGTTTAGGAAATAATCCTCGATAACTAAAACTTCTAGACAGTTATAATCTAGCCAGATATAAGGAGTGTCGAAAGATACATCAAGACTGGCACATAATAAAGAATCCACGTTCTTCCCTGTATTTATTCAGACCGGGAAGGCGTGGATTTTTTATGCCCCGAATATGGGATGCAGGGGATATTTTTGTGTCTACCCTGCACAGTGTGTTCTGAGTAACCTATAATTGGTCTTATAAATATGCGTATACCTGTGCCTTTATGCACCTCTTCCTCAGGTACGCAGCCCCAAACTGCTAGGAGAACACTGTGAAGATCATCCTCACCGTCACAGGCATCGACCACGAAGGCATCATCGCTGCCGTGACCGCAACCCTCGCCGAGCGTAAGGTCAACGTCCTCGACGTCTCCCAGACCATCATGGGCGAATACTTCACCATGATCATGCACTGCTCCTTCGACGAAGCGCAGCAGAACCTCATCGATCTGCAGGAAGCCATGATCGGTGTCGAACACGAACAGAAGGTGCAGATTCGCATCCAGGCAGAATCCATCTTCAAAGCAATGCACGCCATCTAGGGCTCCACTGATGCGCAACACCAATATTCTAGAAACCATCCGAATGATCGAGGAGCAGAAGCTCGACATTCGCACCGTCACCATGGGCATCTCCCTGCTCGACTGCGCCGACTCCGACGGCGAAGTAGCCCGCCGCAAAATCTACGACAAGATCACCAACCGCGCCGCAAACCTCGTCAGCGTCTGCGAAGGTATCGAAGCTGAGCTCGGCATCCCGATCGTCAACAAGCGCATCGCCGTCACCCCCATCGCGCTGGTGGCAGGCGCCTCCGGCGACGAGGACTATGTAGAGTTCGCTCGTACCCTCGACGCAGCTGCGAAGGCAGTCGGCGTGAACTTCGTCGGCGGCTTCAGCGCCCTCGTCGATAAGGGCATGACCCCCGCCGACGAGAAGCTGATTCGCTCCATCCCGCGAGCGCTCGCAGAAACCGACGTGGTCTGCTCCTCCGTAGACATCGGATCCTCCCGAGCCGGCATTAACATGAGCGCAGTCAAGCTCATGGGCGAGACCATCCGCGCCACCGCAGACCTGACCGCGGATGCACACGGCTTCGGCTGCGCCAAGCTCGTCGTCTTCGCGAACGCCGTCAGCGACAACCCCTTCATGGCGGGCGCATTCCACGGTGTTCAGGAGGCAGACACCACCATCTCCGTGGGTGTCTCCGGCCCCGGCGTGGTACACCGCGCCCTGCAGAAGGTCCGCGGCGAATCCTTCGACACTTGTGCAGAAGAAATCAAGAAGGCAGCCTTCAAGATTACCCGCGTTGGCCAGCTGGTCGGTACCCTCGCCGCTGAACGCCTTGGCGTGCAGTTCAACATTATCGACCTCTCCCTGGCGCCCACCGCAGAGATTGGCGACTCGGTCGCACACATCCTCGAGGAAATGGGTCTGGAAACCGTCGGTACCCACGGTACCGTTGCGGCACTCGCGTTGCTCAACGACGCGGTGAAGAAGGGTGGCCTCATGGCGTGCTCAAATGTCGGCGGCCTCTCCGGGTCCTTCATCCCGATCTCTGAGGACATCGGCATGATTGAATCCGCAGCCGCCGGACACATCAGCCTCGATAAGCTTGAAGCGATGACCGCCATCTGCTCGGTGGGCCTGGACATGGTCGCGGTTCCCGGCGACACCCCCGCCGCGACCCTCGCCGCAATGATTGCCGACGAGGCAGCAATCGGCGTGATGAACCACAAGACCACCGCGGTTCGCGTCATCCCGGCGGTCGGCCTGGGCGTAGGCGACATGGTCGAATTTGGTGGCCTGCTCGGTCGAGCACCCGTCATGCCCACCCACACCCCCAGCGCGGAGGCGTTCATCGCCCGCTGCGGTCGTATTCCGTCGCCGGTTCACGGTTTCCGCAACTAAGCTCGATTCCGCAACTAAACTCTAGGGGCACTGAGAACCAATAGAAAAAGGGGAGGCATCGAAGAATATTTCTTCGGTGCCTCCCCATTTTGTGCTGTCTTGAAGAGCCAAAGACTCTTGTCTGAGCGTTTCTAATACACGAAGCGGCTCATCAATGCTTCAAGCGCCAGACGCGCATTTGCGTTCGTCCGCAGGCGACGCAGAGTCAGCTCAATCGCCTGCACATCCTCCAGTAGCTGCAGGGCGGAACGGCGGGTGCAGAACGCTTCTAGGGGCTCACGCAAATGCTCATTGACCAGCGGAGCCTTCGCCGACAGAGCCACCGTCAACGCATCACGCAGTACCGTCTGAACCTGCGCCACGGAACGCAACAGCGTATCGGAGGAAACGCGCTTAGCGCGGCGCTTCTGCTGCTCCTCCAGACGGCGAACCTGCGCTCGCAAAGATGGCGAAACCCGCTCGCCCTCACGAATACCCAACAGAGTCAGCAGCTCCTGGCGTTCCTGCTCATCCTTGAGAGCGGAGACGGCCTGTGAGTCCTGGTCGGCAAGGTCAGTGAGCTTCTCAGCTGCATTGAAAGCCGAAGAAATAGAACGAACATTCAGAATCAGGGAGGTAATCAGCTCCCGACGAGCCATCGCCTGCTCATCGGTTGCCAGACGGTACCCCTCCTGCGCATCACCCAGAGCCAGACGGGCCGCACGCTGCGCCAACGGATCAGCCACGCCGTGCGCCAGCAAATACTCGTGCACCTGAGCATCCGTCGGAACTGGCAGCTGAACCGGACGGCAACGCGAACGAATCGTCACCAGCACGTCAGTGGGGGAGGGCGCCGTCAGCAGCCAAATCGTGTGCGGCGGCGGCTCCTCAATTGCCTTCAACAACACATTGGAGGTACGCTCCGGCATGCGTTCGGTGTCCTCGACCAGAATCACGCGCCAACGACCCACGGTTGGGCGGTCCTGAGCCTTCATGACCAGCTCGCGTGCCTCATCAATGCTAATCTGCATCGCCTCGGTACTAAAGTGCGTAAAATCCGCGTGCGAACCGTTCATCACGGTCACACAACCCTTGCACTGGCCGCACCCGCGGTTCTGCGGGTCGGGTTGCTCGCACAGCAGAGCGGCGGCGAAAACCTTTGCCGCCTCACGGTGAGGCGCGCCGGTCGCCCCGGTAAACAGCCAAGCGTGCGTGGGGCGGTCAGCTGCGGCGTCTGCGCGTAGCTGCTGGAGCTTATCGGCGGGAATCAGCAGGGTATCCCAGAGGCTCATGAGCCCTCCTTACCGGTGCGGACCAGCTCGCGGAGGGCAAGCAGAGGCTCAATCACCTCGAGCACGCGCGCGTGCACCTGCTCAATCGTGCCCACACCATCAATGATGCGGTGCGAACCGTTAGCGTCCTCGCGGGCGATCTGCTCGAACGCGCCGTGAATACGCGCCTTGAACGCCGCACCTTCAGCCTCAATACGGTCGACGGTGCCGCGCTGGTCCATGCGTTCCTGCTCGGCACTCAGCGGCACGCTCAACAGCAGGGTTGCGTCGGGAACCAGATCGGCGGTGGCCCAACGGCTCAAATCGACGATGGTTTCAACGCCCAGATCACGGCCTACGCCCTGGTAGGCGGCAGAAGAGTCAATATAGCGGTCGCTGAGTACGATGGCGCCCTCAGCGAGCGCCGGGCGAATCAGCTGGGAGGCGTGTGCCGCGCGGGACGCCGCAAAAATCAGTGCCTCGGTGCGGTCGTCAATGGTGCCCTGACCTGCCTCAAGGACGAGCGCTCGCAGCTTTTCGCCAATCTCGGTGCCGCCGGGTTCGCGGGTGGTGATGACACGGTATCCGCGGGCGCGTAGTGCTTTATCCAGCAAGGTAAGCTGGGTGGTTTTGCCGGCGCCGTCGCCTCCTTCAACCACGATAAAAAGCCCGCGGCGACCGGTCGGGTCGGCGGGAAGATTCTGCGCATCGGGGGTGTAGCTGAGAGTATCCATCACCCTTAAGGGTACCGGGTCTCTTAGCAGCACCGGTGCGGTTTTGGTGATACCTCCGCGTGGGGTTGAGCGCGCATAAAGGTAAAAAACATGTAAATCCTGTGTGCTATCACTCGTACGGACGTGCGTTCTATGCCAGGGTGTGCCAGGCTTAAAGACATGAGTGCAGATAACCACGACATGAATTACTCCGCAGAGACCTTCGTCGTCTCTGGCGGCCGCCCGGCACACGAGCATGATGCGCCGGTGAACCCTCCGATCGTTCTTTCTTCCACCTACCGCGGTGTGGACGCCGTCAATATTGAGCAGGACCGCGTGTACGCCCGCTTCTCGAACCCCACCTGGGAGGGCATGGAAGAGGTTGTGGCAAAGCTGGAGAACGCTACCCAGCCCGGTCTGCTGTTCCCCTCCGGTATGGCTGCTGTCGCTGCTGTCATCGACCTGTTGCCGGTTGGTTCCATCGTTCTGATTCCTAAGCACGCATACATGGCGTCGGTGACCCTGTGCAAGGATTTGGAACGCCGCGGCATCATTGAGCTCGTTCGCGTGGACATTGAAGACACCGAGAGCGTTATCGCCGCTATGGAGGATGCCGCATCCCGCACCGGCGTGACCCCGGAGAACGTGAACTACTCGGCACCGAAGGTCCTGGCGTGGCTGGAAAGCCCCACGAACCCGATGCTTGAGGTTGCTGACCTGCCTGCCCTGCTTTCTGCTGCTCGCCGCCTGGGCATTGTGACCGCGGTGGACAACACCTTCGCGACCCCGATTCTGCAGCGTCCCCTGGATTTGGGTGCAGACGTAGTGGTTCACTCCGCTACGAAGTTCCTTGCGGGCCACTCTGATGTTCTGCTGGGTATGACCTTGACCTCGAATGAGGAGCTGTACAACGCGATGCTGCACCACCGCATCACCAACGGCGCAATCCCCGGTCCGGTGGAGGCGTGGCTTGGTTTGCGCGGTCTGCGCACCCTGGCGCTGCGCGTGGAGCGTGCTGTAGAGAACGCGCAGGTTCTCGCAGAGCGTCTGAGCGAGCACCCCTTCGTGACTGAGGTGCGTTACCCAGGTCTGGAGAGCGACCGCGGTCATGAGGTTGCGAAGAAGCAGATGGACGGTTTCGGTGCGATTTTGTGCGTCACTCTGGATACCGATGCGGCTGGTGCCCGTAACGTCGTGGAGGCGTTGAAGCTGTGGACCCCGGCAACCTCTCTGGGTGGCGTGGAGTCTCTTGTGGAGCGTCGTCGTCGCCACGGTAACGAGCCGGATTCGATTCCGGAGTCTCTGCTGCGCCTGTCGGTGGGTATTGAGAACGTGGATGACCTTTACAATGACTTGGTTGAGGCCTTTAAGGTTGTCCGCTAAGCGCTTTGCTAGGGTTGTCTAGAGAAGCTGCTGATTCTAAGGAATACTATGTCTCCTATTCTGTTGGTCATCTATGTGACCACTCTTATCGATGTGCTACTGGCTGTTGCCGGCGCTGTGGTTGGTGTGCTGGCTTTTGTTCGTGCGTGGTCGTCTCCGGCGAACGCGTACGATTTTGCCGGTAAGCGCCCGAAGAACACGTGGCTGGCTTTGACCGGTGGTTCTGCTGCGGTGTCGCTGTTTAGCGTTTTTGCTGCGGTGACTGGCGGCGGTAATACTGTACTGATTCTTCAGCTGATTGCTGCTGTGATTAGCTGTGTGTTCTTGGCTGGTGTGTGGCCTTCGGTGGGTCGCCGCCGTTTCTAGCGTTAGCTTGTGCGCTCGCTTTGTGCGATAGATGGTGAAGCCTCGTGCGCTGTCTGACGGGTTTGTCCCGGTCGGATGGTGTGCGGGGCTTTTCCCTATTTCTGGCGGGGTTTTTGAGCCTTTCGTTCTGGTAGAAAAGACCCTTATAAATTTTTGGGAGAATGCATATTTTCTAGGCTCTAAGGCATGACAAACCGGCGGGTAAATGAAAAAATAGAGGTATGACTTACAAACTAGTACTCCTGCGCCACGGCCAGTCCGAGTGGAACGAGAAGAACCTGTTCACCGGCTGGGTGGACGTTAACCTGACCGATAAGGGCCGCGCTGAGGCTAAGCGCGGCGGCGAGCTGCTGGCAGAGCGCAACATCCTCCCCGATGTTGTTCACACCTCCCTGCAGCGTCGCGCAATCAACACCGCAAACCTTGCACTGGATGCAGCAGACCGTCTGTGGATTCCTGTCAAGCGCACCTGGCGCCTGAACGAGCGTCACTACGGCGCTCTGCAGGGTAAGAACAAGTCCGAGATTCGCGAGGAATACGGCGACGAGAAGTTCATGACTTGGCGTCGTTCCTACGACGTTCCGCCGCCCCCGCTGGATGACAACGACCCCTACTCGCAGGCACACGACCCCCGCTACGCGGATGTTGAGAACGCTCCCCGCACCGAGTGCCTGAAGGACGTTCTGGGCCGTATGCTTCCCTACTGGGAGTCGGACATCAAGCCCGACCTCGCAGCAGGTAAGACCGTTCTGGTTGCTGCACACGGTAACTCCCTGCGTTCGCTGGTTAAGCACCTCGAGGGTATTTCCGATGAGGACATTGCTGGTCTGAACATCCCCACCGGTATTCCGCTGTACTACGAGCTGGATGAGAACTTCCAGCCCGTCAAGGCTGGCGAGTACCTGGACCCCGAGGCTGCTAAGGACGCTATTGCTGCCGTAGCAAACCAGGGCAAGTAATACCTCCGGCAGGGTTTCACCCCTGTCATTGTGATGAGCCGTCCACCGTTGAGGTGGGCGGCTCATTGCGTTCTCTGCAGGGTTTCTGCACGGGGAGCCTGTCTGAGAAGAGGGGCGTTCGCCCAAGTGCTGGGTATCGGCCACATTTATACTTATGGGGTACCCGAATGGAAGGGAAGTACATGGATGCCGGTCTGATCGCCTTTATTGCGGGCATGATAGGTCTGCTGGTGGGCGTCCTGAGCATGAACGCGGTGGCGCGTAGTGAGCGGGAGCAGGAGCGTAGTTTGGTATCGGCGCCGGCGCTGCGTGATGGTGCCGCTCAGGTACTTGCTGTGATTGGTCGCGCCTACCTGGTGATTGATGAGGTGGGCGGCGTGGTTCAGGCTTCTCCGGGTGCGTATGCGATGGGTTTGGTGCGTGGTCATACTGTGGCGTCTGATGAGTTGGCGGATATGATTCGCATGGTGCGTCATCGCGGTATTTTTGCGGAGCGTACTTTTGAAATTGACCGCGGTGAGGGTGAGGCGCTGGTGCTGGACGTTCGCGTGGCTTCTTTGGGTGACGAGTACATTCTGGTGCTCGCGGATGACCGCACTGAGATTTCTCGTGTGCAGCGTATGCGTAATGATTTTGTGGCGAATGTGTCGCATGAGTTGAAGACTCCGGTGGGTGCGGTGAGTCTGCTTGCGGAGGCTATTGAACAGGCGAGTGATGACCCGGAGGCGATTGAGTATTTTGTGGGTCGTCTGCATAAGGAGACTCGTCGCCTGTCTGCGCTGGTGCGTGACATTATTGAGCTTTCGCGTCTGCAGTCGACTGATGTGATTGCGCGTGGTGGTCCGGTGTCGGTGCCTTCTTTGGTGGCTGATGCGGTGGATCGTTCGCATATTGTGGCGGAGGAGAAGGACATTCAGATTTCTACCCGCATCGAGGAGGTCCCCGAGGTGTACGGTGACGCCGAGCTGCTCGGTATTGCTGTGCAGAACCTGGTGGAGAACGCGGTGCGTTATTCGCCGGAGCATACGAAGGTGGATATTTGGGTGCATCGTGTGGCTGATCAGCTGCTGGTTGAGGTTGCTGATCAGGGCGTGGGTATCCCGGAGGACGAGCAGAAGCGTATTTTTGAGCGTTTTTACCGGGTTGATCCGGCTCGTTCGCGTCAGACGGGCGGCACTGGTTTGGGCTTGAGCATTGTGAAGCATGTGATGACTCAGCACGGTGGTAGCGTGACGGTTCGGTCGATGCCGCAGGAAGGCTCGACGTTTACGTTGGCGTTGCCGCTGAACGAGCCTCCGGCCGCAGTGTAGTGTTAGCGGTATAGGTTTTATGAAATCGAAGGAAGTTATTGATGTCTAAAATTCTGATTGTTGAGGACGAAGAGGCCCTCTCGGATCCCCTTGCGTTTTTGCTGGGTCGTGAGGGCTTCCAGACGATTGTTGTGGACAACGGTCTGGATGCTCTGCCGGTGTTTGACCGCGAGGGCGCAGATTTGGTGCTGCTGGATGTGATGCTTCCGGGCATGTCCGGTATGGAGGTGTGCCGTAAGCTGCGTGAGGTGTCTTCGGTCCCGATTATCATGCTGACCGCTAAGGATTCTGAGCTGGATAAGGTGCTCGGTCTGGAACTGGGCGCTGATGACTATGTGACGAAGCCGTATTCTGCGCGTGAGCTGATTGCTCGTATCCGCGCGGTGTTGCGTCGTCGTTCGGCGGAGACTGATTCTGCTACTGAGTCGGTGCTGCAGGGCGGCCCGGTGCGTATGGACATTGACCGCCATGTGGTGACGGTTAATGGTGAAGAGATTTCTATGCCACTGAAGGAGTTTGAGCTCCTGGAGATTCTGCTGCGCAATGTGGGTCGTGTGATGACTCGTGGCCAACTGATTGAGCGCGTGTGGGGCGCTGACTATGTGGGTGATACGAAGACCCTGGATGTGCATATTAAGCGTCTGCGTTCGAAGATTGAGCCGGATTCTTCTGCCCCGCAGTATGTGGTGACGGTTCGCGGCTTGGGCTATAAGTTCGAGGCGTAGGCGGGCTTGAGACTGATGAGTTCTGCTTCTGCGGCGAATACTGCTGTGATTGTTTTGGCGGCTGGTTCGGGTACTCGCCTGGGTGAGCCGATTCCGAAGGCTGCTGTGCGTGTGCATGGTCGTACTTTGCTGGATTATGCGTTGGAGGGTGCGCTCGCTTCGGGTGTTGCTGAGCATGTGGTGGTGACTGTTCCTGCTGATTGTTCGGTGAGTTGCCCGGAGCTTTTGGAGGATGCCTGCCGTGCCGGTGCGTTGATTACTGCCGGCGGTGATACGCGTACGGCTTCGGTGGTTGCGGCGTTGGATGCTTTGAAGGATGCGCAGGTTCCGGTGGATTATGTGCTGATTCATGATTGCGCTCGTGCTTTTACTCCGCCGCAGGTGTATCACCGAGTGCTTGAGGGCTTAGGTTCTGAGAGCCCGCAGGGTGTTGTGCGTGCGGTGATTCCGGTGTTGCCCGTGGTGGATACGGTGAAGACCGTGGATTCTGCCGGCCTAGTGACGGGTACTCCTTCGCGTGCGCAGATGCGTGCGGTGCAGACTCCTCAGGGTTTTGAGGTGGCTGCCCTGTTGGCGGCGCATGAGCGTAGCCGTTCCCTGCCTGCTGAGGAAGCTGAGCTGTTGACTGATGATGCGATGGCGATGGAGGCGGCGGGTGAGCCGGTGTTGACGGTTGCCGGTGATGCGGATGCGTTTAAGGTGACGACTCCGATGGATTTGCGGGTTGCTCGTGCGCTGTTTGGTGATTCTGCTGCCTAACCCTGCCGCCTAACGCCTCTTTTGCCGAGGCGCTGCTGCTGAGAAGATGTTTAATCGATTGAAGGGTCCTGTGATGACTGTTATTCCTCGTGTTGGTACCGGTGTTGATGTCCACGCTTTTGGTGAGGAGGGCACTCCTCTGTATATTGCTGGTCTGCATTGGCCGGGTGAGCGTGGTTTGAGCGGCCATTCTGATGGTGATGTGGTGGCTCATGCTGCCGCGGATGCTCTTTTTGCCGCCTCCGGCACGGGGGATTTGGGCTCTAATTTTGGTGTGGACCGCCCGGATATGAAGGGCGCTTCTGGTGTTCGTATTCTTTCTGAGGCTGCGGCGATTGTGCGTGCTGCTGGTTTTGAGATTGGTAATGTGAGCGTTCAGCTGGTGGGTAACCGCCCGAAGTTCTCTCCGCGCCGTGATGAGGCGAACCGTGTGCTGAGCGAGGCGGCGGGTGCTCCGGTGACGGTGATTGCGACGACTACTGATGGTTTGGGTTTGACGGGCCGCGGCGAGGGTGTGGCTGCTATTGCGACGGCGTTGGTGTACCCGCGTTCGTAGGTGTTTGGCTGCTTCGAGCCATTCTGTAACCTATCGCTGATTTACCGCCCCGGCGTCTGAGCCGACCCCGTAGAATGAGAGTGTGACTATGCGTTTTTATGATTCAGCTTCCGCGACTATTCGTGAGTTTGAGCCCGTCGTGCCCGGTGAGGCGCGTATCTATTATTGTGGTGCTACGGTGCAGGGTGAACCGCATCTGGGCCATATCCGTTCGGCGTTGGTTTTTGACCAGTTGAGCCGTTGGATGCGTTACCGCGGTTTGAAGGTGACGACGGTCCGCAATGTCACTGATATTGATGACAAGATTTTGGCGAAGTCTGCTGATTCTATGGAACCCGGTTTTGAGGGTGAGTTCCCGAATGAGCAGTGGTGGGCGCTCGCGTACCGTTTTGAGAAGGTTTTTGCTCAGGCGTATGCGGCGTTGGGTATTGATCCGCCGACGTATGAGCCGCGTGCGACCGGTCATATTCCGGAGATGTTTGCTCTGATTCAGCGTCTGATTGATCGTGGCCACGCGTATCCTGCGCTGGATGATTCTGGTGACGTGTATTTTGACGTGCGTTCGTGGGGTAAGTATGGTGCGCTGACGAATCAGAGCGTTGAGGATATGCAGGATTCTGCGGATGCTGATCCGCGCGGTAAGCGTGACCCTCGCGATTTTGCCCTGTGGAAGGGTTATAAGGAGGGTGAGCCGCTGACTGCTTCGTGGGAGTCTCCGTGGGGTCGCGGCCGTCCGGGCTGGCATCTGGAGTGCTCGGCGATGGCTGGTAAGTATTTGGGTTCGCGTTTCGATATTCACGGTGGCGGTTTGGATTTGCGTTTCCCGCACCATGAGAATGAGTTGGCGCAGTCGACTGCTGCTGGTGATGATTTCGCGAACTTCTGGATGCATAACGGCATGGTCACCTATGAGGGTGAGAAGATGTCGAAGTCTATCGGTAATACGATTTCGCCGGCGCAGATGCTGCAGATGGCTCGTCCGCTGGTGGTTCGTTATTACCTGGGTAGTGCGCATTATCGTTCGATTCTTGATTACCGTCCGTCGTCTCTGCAGGAGGCGGCAACCGCTATTGAGCGTGTTGAGGCGTTCCTTGCTGCAACTCAGGATGTGCTGAAGCCGGGTCGTGAGGTTCCGGAGGCTTTTGCTGAGGCTATGGATGATGACGTGAATATTCCGCGTGCTTTGGCGGTTCTGCATGAGCAGACTCGTGCGGGTAATGCGGCGCTTGCTTCTGGTGAGGATGCTTCGGAGGCGGCGAATGCTGTGATGGCTATGGCTGAGGTTCTGGGCTTGGCGCAGTTGATGAGCTTTAACGCTGAGGGCACTTCGGGTGCTGAGCATGAGGCTTTGGATGCGCTGATTCAGGCTGTGTTGGCGGAGCGTGCTGATGCTCGTGCTCAGAAGGATTGGGCGAAGGCTGATGCGATGCGTGATTTGTTGGCGTCTGCTGGTGTGCAGGTGAAGGATGGCGCGAATGGTTCGAGCTGGAGCGTTGGCTAGAGGGTGATGTGCCCCGCGTTTGTGCGTAAGGCTTAGGTCGCGCGGGTTTCTCTCGCGTAGACTCGTATTCATTACTTTGACGAAGGAAGAGAAGAATGGCTAAGGCAGGTTCGCGCCCGGGCGCTACCACCAAGAAGAAGGGTGCTACTAAGGGCACTGGCGGTCACGGTCGTAAGGCGCTTGAGGGTAAGGGTCCTACTCCGAAGGCTGAGGACCGCGTTTATCACAAGGCGCATAAGATGAAGCGTGCGGCTGAGCGTCGTGCTGCTACCGGTACGAACCGTAAGTTCCAGACTCGTCTGGGCGGTAAGCGTGCTAGCGATGAGCTGGTGACTGGTCGTAATGCGGTGCTTGAGGCTCTGCGTACTGAGATTCCCTCGAAGCACTTGTACATCATGAGCCGCATTGAGGTGGATGACCGCGTCCGCGAGATTATGACTATTGCGAATAAGCGCAATATTCCGATGCTGGAGATTCCGCGTAGCGAGCTGGATCGTTTGACTGATGGTTCTGTGCATCAGGGTGTTGCGATGCAGATTCCTCCGTACAAATACCCGGACGCTACTGACCTGGTGCTGGATACTATGGAGCGTTGGCACTCGGGTAAGCTGTCGACTCCGCCGCTGTTTGTTGCTTTGGACGGTATTACTGATCCGCGTAACTTGGGTGCGATTATTCGTAGCGTGTCCGCGTTTAGCGGTGATGGCGTGATTATTCCTGAGCGTCGTTCGGCTGCTGTGACTGCTGGTGCGTGGAAGACTAGTGCTGGTGCGGCTGCTCGTATTCCTGTTGCGATGGCGACTAATCTGACTCGCGTGATTCAGCAGGCTAAGGAGCAGGGTATTTTCGTGATTGGTCTGGATGGCGGCGGCGATATTGAGTTGCCGGCTCTGGAGCTTGCGAATGAGCCGCTGTGCGTGGTGGTTGGTTCTGAGGGTAAGGGTCTGTCCCGCCTGGTGACTGAGAACTGCGATCAGATTGTGTCGATTCCGATTGATTCTGCGATGGAGTCTTTGAACGCGGCGATGGCTGTGGGTATTACTCTGTACGATGTTTCTCGTCGTCGCGCTTCCGCGAACTAAAGTTTTGAAGCTAGCGAGCTACAGCCTGTAGCTCTGTAGTTTGAATAAGGAGGGCGCCCCCGTGAGGGGTGCCCTCCTTTTCTGTGCTCTTCTGCGCTCTCCCCATATGTAGGTGCTCATATATAGGGAGGTGCAGAACGGGGGAGTGCAGCGGTACAGAAATACGGCGGTATGAAATACAGAGATGGGGGAGGGGCGGAGCCCCTCTTCCCATCTTTTCTTCCCGTCTTCTCTTCCTATCTTCTTGATGCTGAGGGGCTCTTCTGCCCTTCTATATGGGCTCTATAGGGAGCTTCTGCAGGTTTTCGAGGTCTTTTGAAGGTTTTTAAACTTTTTTTGAAGAACTTTCGGGAGGCTTATCCTGCGTTGACTAGGGGTTTTGCTGTTCTGTTTAGGTCAGGATGAACCTAAACCCCCGTATTTGTGCTCTACTTCACCCATTTTCGGGTTGCAGGGGTGTTTAGGGGTCTGTATAGTTGTATGAGTCGCCGCGGC
>NZ_KV802673.1:0-209 GCF_001810775.1 Rothia sp. HMSC062H08 | reverse complement strand
GTCGCCGCGGCGAGGAGGAAAAAACGAAGAACTTCTTCGGTGTTTCTCCTAGTCAGAAGCGGTTGAATGACTTTCAATTGTATAGTGTTTTGGTTTCTTGCTTAGAAGAATCTCAGGTTGCCTGTTGGTGATGGTGGAGGAGTTTAGGGAAGAAACATTGTGGTGTGAATCACGGAAAACGGATTTGCATGGCACACAAAACGCTGGTA
>NZ_KV802672.1:0-233 GCF_001810775.1 Rothia sp. HMSC062H08 | reverse complement strand
TAAAGACCCTGAATATACAGGTAGAACTCATATTCTTCTGCATCTTCTGTTACATATTTGAATGCGTAGGAGCAGTCACCGGTCTGGATTGCGTAGTTGTGCGCAACTACCCAGTCCTTCATCATGCGGTAGAGGCCTTGTTCAGTCTCAGGGTACTGTGCGGGTTCCTTGCGGGGTTCCTGGACGTTCTGCGCAGGACCGTACTCGTCGGCTTTGCGGTACTCTCCGTCAGG
>NZ_KV802671.1:65329-98450 GCF_001810775.1 Rothia sp. HMSC062H08 | reverse complement strand
TTGTTGTCCAAGAAACGGGAGGCAGTTCAAACGTGAGGAACGGGGCTTTTGCGTACCCTCCAATGAGGGTGAAAGTGTTTAGAAAAGTACCAGCATCTGCGCAGTCTCCACGAGCCTAGAATTTGCGGCAGAATCAGAAAGAGCCAGCATAATCGCCAGCAGCATACCGCCACCAAAAAGCACCAGGAACATGCCACCAATGACTACGCTAATCCAGTTCAAGATACGCCCAGCCGAAGCAGCCGCGCCAAAACGTTCTGCCTCGTTCGCCTTGAAAATACCGATAACACCCAGAATCAGGGAAGGCAGACCAAACAGCCACCAGCTGAGAGTCACTATACACGCCAAGCTGATAATACCCAGCACCGTGGAAGTCTGAGCAGCCTTCTCACCGGCAAGCTGCTCGGGGGTCTTCTGAACAATGCCAATAGGAACCATCATGGGCTGACCGTACTGGCCGGGCTGCTGGTACTGCTGACCGTACGGGTCGTACTGATTCTGACCATACGAGTCTTGGCCGTACGAATTCTGACCGTACTGGTCATAAGAATACTGATCGTAGGAGCTCTGCCCGTACTGACCGTATTGGCCATACTGACCGTACTGAGTGTTCTGCCCGTACTGGCCGTTCTGGTTGTACTGCTCGTTCAGACGGTTGTAGTCCGGGTTGTAGTCGTAGGGGTCTGAACCCCGAGGATTCTGAGACATGGCATCTCACTTTCGTACGGCTGGTGTGTGTTAAACAGTATTCACCCTAACCTATCACCGAAACGGGTACAACTACATCTGTCGCACAAACCCGCGCAATACATTTTAAGAGGGCAGTAGAGTGCCAGCTGGTACGCGAAAGCCCCGCTCCTCAATACGAGAAACGGGGCTTTTATGTACCCTCTAGGAGGGCGAGACCTTTTAGAAGAGTGCCAGGGTGCTGACCAGCTCAGTAAAGTGGTTGGAAGAGGAAGAAGCAGCACCTGCCGCGCCGATAAGACCCAGCAGCAGGAAACCACCGATTACAACCAAGAATAGGCCACCAAAAGCTGCGTTAATCCAGCCCATGATGCGACCACCCGAAGCTGCAGTGCCAAAACGCTCAGCCTCATTAGCCTTCATAATGCCGATAACACCCATGATCAGCGAGGGCAGACCGAACAGCCACCAGCTAACAAAGAAGTTGCAGATCAGACCAATAATGCCGAGCACCATGGAGGTCTGACCAGCCTTCTCGCCAGCAAGCTGCTCGGGGGTCTTCTGAACAATGCCGACGGGCACCATCATGGGCTGACCGTACTGACCAGGCTGCTGGTACTGCTGCTGACCGTTCTGAGCGTTCTGCTCGTTCAGGTTGCCGTATTCCGGGTTGTAGTCGTAGGAGTTAGAGTCCTGCGGGTTCTGAGACATGTGGTCCCTCTTTCGTGTGAATGGTGTGTATTGAACCTTACTCACCCTAACCTATCGCTGAGGTGGGCACAAACGGATTCGTCATTCTGGAGCTATCCGCAGCATATATGCACTGACCAGAAAACTGATGAGGCGCACAGAAGCCCGCGAACACACGGGGCGCTCGCGGGCTTCTTCAAATCATGAGGCTACTGCAGGTAGCTTCAATCTTACTGCTTTACAAAAATCTTCAGAGCGACCAGCAAAATAATACTGACGACACCCAGAACAGTACCGGCAATAGCCATACCGCGGTTCTTCAGCTCGGGGTTATTCATAGCCAGGCGGCCGGTCGCAATAGCTACAGCACCAAGGATGAAACCGAGGACAAAGAAGCTCACAATACCGCTCACCAGAGAGACAATCGACAGGGTCTTTGCCTTCTTCGCCTGAGCCTGCTGCTCAGGGGTCTGAACGGGCACACCGTAAGGAACCTGCTGATTGAACTGGGGTGCCTGCTGGCTAAACTGGGGGTCCTGGTTGAACTGGGGCTGGGGGTTGTTGGGGTTTTCAGACATGATTTCTCATTTCGTTGAGTAAATAAGACGACTCTGGCAACGCTGCATGGAAAAATCACACGCCAGAGACGCCCTCTATTTATCGGTTGGACAGTAGCAGTCTATCGAAAATGTATATGAGCCTCAAAGCGCACAATCCATAATCCGCCCTATAAAGCAACACATACTCAGAGATATCTCCAAAGCACGGGCCGAATTGACCAAGCGCAAAACAGCCTATATTCTTATAGGGATGCGCTCACGAGCGCACCGTGGAGACGTGCCAGAGCGGCCGAATGGACTTCACTGCTAATGAAGGGTCGGGGTTAAACTCGACCGGGGGTTCAAATCCCCCCGTCTCCGCCACAAAAAGCCCCGTACCGGCTGGTACGGGGCTTTTGCTTTACCCATTTCTTCCAGGTACAAAGCCTAGAAAATCCTGGTCTAGAAACTCCTGGTCTAGAAGCTCTTGAAGTCCACGAGGCGCGCATCCGCACCATCAAGCAGAGCCCACTCCCCCGGCACCTCAAACACCGCAATAGAAGAGGGCGGGAAACCGTAATACACATCCATGGACGCATTCGGGTCAGAATCAGGGCTCATCAAATGCTGCGCGGCATCCTGCACACCGGGCAGATGCGACACCACCATCAGAGAATGAACATTCTCCGAAACGCTGTTAATGCGCGCAATAATGCGGGACGCAGACACCTCATACAGCCCCTCATCCAGATGAGCAGTAGGCGCCTTCGCCCCCAAACCATCCGAAACCCAAGTCGTCGTCTGACGAGTACGCAAAGCCGATGACGACATAATCTGCTCCGGAATATAACCGCGAGCCGCCAGCCAGGCGCCAGCAGCGGCAGCCTGCTCATGGCCGCGCTTCGTCAGCGGACGATCAAAATCATTCAGACCCCAATCAGCCTCCGCATGGCGCATAATAATCAGACGCTTGACCCCGCTGCGGTGCGA
This sequence comes from Rothia sp. HMSC062H08, assembly GCF_001810775.1. Classification (NCBI taxonomy): domain Bacteria; kingdom Bacillati; phylum Actinomycetota; class Actinomycetes; order Micrococcales; family Micrococcaceae; genus Rothia; species Rothia sp. HMSC062H08. The sequence continues at coordinate 95,544 of NZ_KV802671.1, read as the reverse complement.
GCCAGATGCAGTGTTGGAAGAATTTTCAGCCATACACCCATTCTATCTAGAGGGCGCCGGATCGTGCCGCACGCCGCCACAGCACGCACACTAACACCCCCAGGCGGGCACAAGTAAACCCCGGCGCACCGGCATGACGCCAGCACACCGGGGTGCACTCTACAGAAGCTAAATTCTGTACACGCTAAATCGAGTATTCCGGAGCAGCCCAGACAACAACCTCGGGGTGCTCAAAGAAGCGGTAACCCTGACCGCGCACCGTACGCACGGTACCAGAGAGGCGGCCCAGCTTCGAACGCAGACGACGAATATGCACGTCAATTGTACGCTCATGCGGATGCTCGTCACCGGAGCTCCACAGCGCCTTCAGCAGCTCCTCACGACCCACGGTGCGGGAAGAATTCTCCACCAGGTGTGCCAGCAGCTCGAATTCCTTGAAGGTCAGCATGAGCGGCTCACCGTCCAGGAACACCTCGCGGCGTGCCAAATCAATCAGCACACCCGAAGAGTGGCTATTCGTGGTCTCTGCTTCGCGGGCGACATGCGCCTCCGGGTGCATATACATTGCGGTCGGATCGCCGAGTGCATTACGTACTACCTCAAGGTCGCTACCCTCAGCGTTCACCGGAGCCAACGCCACAGCGGCGTACGACTCCGACTCGGGAGCCAGGTGGTGTGCATAAGTGCGCAAATCCTGAACGATACGCACCAGGGAGGTGCCGTTCGCTGCAGCAAGTTCCTCGTTCAAACCAACATAGAGCACAAAGCCGCGTGCCTCATTTTCCTGAGCCTGCTTATGGGCAGGGTCACCGGCTGAGAAAGTCATCGGACGCAACGTTGCAGCCTGCGCAACGGGACGCTGAGGCTGCACGACCTGGCGCTTAGCGGCGCGGCCGCGCTGGGAGATGTGCACATATCCAGGTACAGCGCCTGACATGATTCAACCTTCTCTCAAAGTCTGTGTACGGGATCCCTGTCGTACGTAGTGTGGGGTGCGCCGGAAGTGACGCCGAGTCAAACAGTCCCCAATACCTGTTCGAGCTTCAATCCTCTTACTTAATATTTCTCCTATTTGACGGATAAATCAAGCGGATTCAGCATAGTGGATTCATCTTTATGGGCGAGAGGAGTACAATGCCCCCTCTCATGTTTTAGGGTTTCAGGGACTACCTGAAGCTTTCAGTATTTTTTCCCTTATAAATATTCATAGCTTCTTTTATTTACTGGTTTCTCCCTGTATTTTCATGTGAAGCTGTGAATATGCTCAATATATTTTGAGCCCCTCAAAGCACTATAGTGTTCCTCATCACATATTATCAAGGGTGTTTCATAAACCCACACAAGCGCCCAACAACACCATAAACACCCAAGACAGCAGACCGTTAGACATACATCCCCCAACACCACACCATATGACCTGCACACGGCCTCCAGCAGACACAACAAAGCGCCCCCGCACATGCTTAAACATATGCAGAGGCGCCCCACTCACATCACGTGAATAACGCTGAAAACTACTCAGCCAGACCGTACAGGCGGTCACCAGCATCGCCCAGACCCGGAATAATGTACGCCTTCTCGTTCAGACGCTCATCACGAGCAGCCAGGAACAGGTCAACATTCTCCATACCCTCAATGCCCTTCTCCAGAGCAGCAATGCCCTCAGGAGCAGCAATCAGGCACACGCAAGTCACAGACTCAGCACCACGCTCACGCAGGAACTTAATAGCCTCAATCAGAGTGCCACCGGTAGCCAGCATCGGATCCAGCAGGTACACCTGACGACCAGTCAGATCCTCCGGCAGACGCTCAGCATAAGTCACAATATCCAGGGTCTCCTCATTACGAGCCATACCCAGGAAACCCACCTCAGCGGTCGGCACCATGCGAGTCATACCCTCAAGCATGCCCAGACCAGCACGCAGAATCGGAACAACCAGCGGCTTAGGATCAGCAATACGGACACCGGTAGTAGTCGCCACCGGAGTCACAACCTCAACCTCTTCCACACGAATCTCGCGAGTTGCCTCATAGGCAAGAAGGGTCACCAGCTCATCAACCAGCTGACGGAAAATCGGGGACGGGGTGTTCTTATCACGCAGAACACTAATCTTGTGAGAGACCAGCGGGTGGTCAAGAATCTTAATACGCATAAGACGATTTTACCCACCCCCGAATCAGCAAGCACCGGCAAAGCCCCGGAAGTGGCACACAACCTATAAAACTAGGCGAAGTACCCCCGCACAAACACCCACTAACGCACCCGCCAGCACCACCCCAGAACAATCCGGGCATGCAAAAACCCGCCGAGACGAATCTCGACGGGTTTTCGTTGGTGCGGTGGTGGAGGGATTTGAACCCCCGTTGGCTTTTACACCAAACATCATTTCGAGTGATGCACCTTCGGCCGCTCGGACACACCACCAACAGTGGAATACTATAGCACACCCCCAACAGGAGAGCAAGAAAAACCACGTGCGGCAGCCGGGTGTCGCCCTCTTCACGGCCCCTTTTCACCGTGCCCTTTTCGACACCCGACACCGAAGTCCCGGCTACGTCTACAGACCCCAACAGGCCCGCCTAATGACGGATATACCCATCTACAACCAGCATGACAGCACGCGTTGCATCCTCAGCATTGCGCTCCGCCTGATGCACTTCACGATCCATAGCAAACATGTAAATCGCGCCGAACATAGAGATCGCAATCGCACGAGGATTCTGAGCGGTATCAACCGTATAGCGGCGAGCCACAGCCTCCGTCATCTCCTCCAAAAAATCCAGAAGATTCAGACGGTTATCGCTCATCGCCTCAGTCCAACCATCCGCACCCTTCCACGCCTCCGAAAGCCACATCCGAGTAAAACCCGGACGGTCCTCAAGATACTGGAACGCGGCACGAATAGCACTCCGCAACGCCTCACGCGGATCAGAATGAACCGACGCCGCGCGACGCGCATCGCTCAGCAGCAACTGCGTGCCGTACTGGACCAGCTGATCCACCATGGTCTTCTTAGAACCAAAGTTGTAATACACGGTTCCCTTAGAAACACCCGCCCGGGCAGCCACCTCTTCAACAGTGGCGTACTCAAGCCCCTTCTGGGTCATGATATCCATGGCAGCGTTGAACAACTTCAACTGAGTTTTACCAGTACGGCCGGGACGACGACTTGCAGCTTCAGCGACAGGGCGCTGCAACATCAGAAGTCCTCCCTCCCTTTTTGCAGATATACCTCTATTTTATTAGACAGTTTTCCCCGGTGCTAGCCGGCAGGGCGCCTAAACCTCAATCTCCGGTGCAAGCTTCTTCAACGACCACGTACGATCACGACGCGTGCCAATGTAACCCAACACCAAACCAGCCAAACCCCACAGGGTCAACACCAGCATGATGCCCCACAGGCTCGACTCATTAATGCCATACGCCAAACGACGCGTACCCGCCACCGCATAACTCATCGGGAAGAAATCATGCATCCAACGAATCGACTCAGGCAGAGTCTCATAGGGCATCGTGCCGCCCGCAGTAATCAGCTGCAGAATCAGAATGACCAAAGCAACCAGCTTGCCCGGAGCACCCAAGATCACCGTCAGACCATGAATGAAACCGGTAAAGACCAGAGCCACATAGCAGAGGAACAGCCACACCAGCCACGGATGAGCCATCTCAAAGCCCAAACCGAACTTAATCGCAGCGAACATCAAAGTCGCCTGAGCAATACCCACCAGGCCGAACGGCATCCAGCTACCGAGCATCACACGAATCGACGGAGCATGCGAAGCCAACGCACGGTTATTCATCACACGCAGCGTCTGAACCAGCATCAGGCCGCCAATCCACAGCGCCAGACACATGAAGAACGGGCCCATGCCCTCACCATAGTTACGAGCCGATGCCAGCGACTCATGCGACAAAGTCACAGGGTTCGACATCGTATCCGCAACCTTCGCCTGTTCAGTCGGCGCAAGGCTCGGAACCTGCTTAGCACCAGAAGCCAGACCGCTCTCCAGCGACGAAGTGCCATCCTTCAACTCGGAAGCACCATCATTCAGCTGAGTCGAACCATCAGACAGCTTCGCCGTGCCGTCAGAAAGCTTCGACGCACCATCCTTCAGCTCATTCGCGCCATCAGCCAGCTTCTGCTGACCCTCAACCGCAGACTGCTCCTTCTCCGCCAAAGTACCGCTACCATCCTTCAGCTCGGCGGTACCGCTCTTCAAAGAATCAGTACCCTCCTTCAGCTCAGAAGCACCACCCGACAGAGTCGCAGAACCACTCGCAAGGCTCGAAGCACCCGAAGCGATCTTGGAATTACCATCAGCCAGGGTCGCCGAACCCGACGCCAACGAGGACGCGCCAGCATCCACACGAGCGGCACCATCAGCCACCGACGAAGCGCCCTTGGCAAGCGAAGACGCACCGGAATCCAGCGAATCCACGCCAGTCACCAAAGTCTGAATCTTCACCGCAGTCGACGACGAACCATCAGAAACACAATGGCTCGACTTCAACGCGCGCAACTTCGACAGAGCATCAGCAGCGGCAGCATCACGAGTAGCCAGATGCGACTGCAGAGCCTTCTGATTCAGCTCAGCAACCTCATTCTTCGTCTCCTCAGAATCAACAGCAGCGACCAGCTGATCAGCCTGCTCCTGAGTCAACGTACCCGCCTCAACCAGCGGAGTCACCCGAGCACGCACCTTCTGCGCACTCGCAGACACCACAGTATTCGACAAGTCACGACCAAAATCGCCGCTACCAGCAGAAGTATCCGTCTCATGCAGGCGCATGCACATCGCGTTCAACTCGGCCGGCAACTCACGAATACCCGCCTGATCCATACCTTCACGCAACTGATGGATACCAGACGCCAAATCATTAGCACCCTTCGCCACCGAAGCCGAACCACTCTTCAAGCTCGCGGTACCCTCAGCCAGAGTCGCCGAACCATCCTTCAGCTTCGACGCACCATCAGAAGCAGACGCCGCAGCCGAAGCCAAAGTCGACGAACCATCCTTCAAACTCGAAGCACCATCGGCAAGCTTCGCGGCACCAGAATCCAGCTTCGCCGCACCAGAATCCAAAGTCGACACACCATCAGCAAGCTTCGCGGCCCCCTCAGCCAACTGCTTCTGACCATCCAACAACTGCGACTGACCATCAGCCAGAGAGGAGGTACCATCCTTCAGCTTCACGGCACCATCATTCACCGTGGCGGTACCGTCCTTCAGCTGAGTGATAGCGTCCGCCAGCTTCACCGTACCGTTATTCACCTTCGACGCACCATCAGCAGCCTCATCCATCTTCGAATGAATCGTCGTGAAGCTAGCCAACAGCGAATTAGCCGTCGAATTACCGACCTTCTCAGCCACCGAATCACGCACCGCAGTGCCCGCCTTCGTGACAATATTCGTCAGCACATAGTTATTCGCGTCATTCGTAATGACCTCGATACCCGCCGAACGCGCATCAATAGGGCCCGTCTTACCGTCAGCATCAGGCTTAAACGAACCGGCACTCTGCAAATTACGCGAGAAATCCTTCGGAATCACCATCGCAAAGTCATAGGTGCCGTTCTCCACACCCTCGACAGCCTCAGTACGAGTCTGCACCTGACGCCAATCAAACGTGCCAGCATCCAGAAGATTCTTCTTCACGTCAGCACCGGTATTCACCTGCTTACCTTCGGAATCCGTCGCGCCCTCATCCTCAACCACGAGAGCACCCACAATGCCATTCACATTGCCGTAAGCATCCCAGTTACCGTACAGGTACAGGGCGCCGTACAGCAGCGGGATGCAAGACATAGCAAGAAGCACCAGAACCGGCAAAACACCGCTGGTCAGGCGCTTAAGCTCAACAAGAGCCACACGCAGAACAGTCATTCTTACTCCTTCTCAGCGGTCTTCTGGGCAACAGTCTTCTGGTTGCCGGTCTTCTGGTTATCAGTCTTATGGTCAGTGGTCTGAGCGGCTCCGGAAGTGCCGGATGCCGCGGGGGTGAGGGAAATCGAAGAGGCCGAGGGGATTTCCTCAACCTCACGCACGTCAATCACAGGCTCGGTCTGGGTTAGTTCCTCTGCCGCAGTCAGCTCTTCCGTCTCAGTCAGCTCTTCTACAGGCTCCTCAGCCGGCTCAAACTCGCCGTCCTGATCCATGTGAACACTACCCACCACAGCACGGGCGCCCTGCCAGGACTCCGAAATATGCGGAACAATCGCCACCACAGTGCGAGGGCGATCCTCGTCAGTGGCAAGCTCCTCCAGGTAAGGAAGCCACATATAGGTGTGGTTCAAATGACGGGAGGGCGTATCAAAAACCAGCAGGTCCGAAGGACTCGCCTGCGCCAAAGCCGCCATCAACTCAATGTTCATCTCACCATCAAGCTCATCCATCCACAGGCCGTCCAGGTCCTCAAGACCGCGTTCCTTCAGCCAGCGGCTCGCACGGGAACGACCAAAAACCGGCAGATTATAGGAGAGCATCTCAGACACGTAATCGTGCACACGCATGTGCTGCTCCGGGGCAGTCACATCGGGAGAATCAACAATGTCACTGATACGACGCAGCTTCTTCATCGAAATCGGCTGCGGCTCCGCATCACCATCGCTCCAAAAAATCTCGCCACCCGACAGAGGCAAACGGCCGGTAAGAGCCAAACCCAGCGAGGTACGTTCCATCTGGCTATCCGCCTGAATAATGATGACCTCGCCCTGATTTACAGAAAAAGAGGTACGACCAAAAAGGGCGTGGTGACGCCCCTTAGCCCAAATATTGTCAACGCGAAGCACGAATAAATCCCCTTTAAATACAGGACGGTTCAGGTGAGTTTTGGGGAGCACTCCGCAGGTTGCGTGGGGTATCTATTTTCAGTCACGGGCAGACGGAGGCTCCAGTGCCTATATATGGTAGACCCGGACATGTGTGATGTAGTGGGCTTTTTGCCTGAAATTGGGTACCAATTTTGAAATTTTTGAAGTATTTTTCAAATAAATGGGGGTTTCGTACAAATAACGCGGAAAGCCACGCGTTCTCACGCAGCTTTCCACGTTATACAAAACAGTTCCTGAAGCGCCACCACGGGTGACGGTTAGGGGCGGCGTTCCTTAAAGAAGTCCACCATCAGCTGCGCGCACTCATCAGCACGCACCCCCGCATACACCTCGGGAGCCGGAGCGACCTTGCCGTCACGCAGCACATCGTAACGGCTACCAGCAGCCCCCGTCTTCTCCTCCCAGGCACCAAAAACCACCGTCGAAACGCGCGACGCCAAAATCGTGCCGGCACACATCAGGCACGGCTCCACGGTCACGACCAGGGTGCAACCGTCCAGGCGCCACTGCCCACGATGCGCCGCCGCCTGACGAATCGCATTCACCTCCGCATGGGCGCTGGGGTCATGCTCCTGCTCGCGGGTATTGCCCGCTGAACCAATAATGATGCCCTGCTCATCCACCACCACGGCGCCGATAGGAATCTCGCCACGCTCACCAGCGGCGGCACCCTCAACGAGGGCGTGCGCCATCCACTCACTGTGTTCAGAGCGAGAGGGAATATCGCTGAGCACAGCGGAGGAACCATCAGTGACCGTTAATTTTGAATATTCCGAATATGACATAAATCCTCGTCAGGGGAATAAATGAAGCATTATCGAGCGCGACTAGTGAGTAGCAGCCAAAGAGAAAGGATACACCGCAGAAGCGCCCGCCAACCTCAGCTCGCGAGCCACCGCAGTAAACGCCCACCGCGAATCCACCACATCAGAAACCAGTAGAACCGGGCACTGATGCTCACGCACATAGTCCAGAACCTCTGCAGGTACCCGGTACGAGCGCAGTACATCCGCACAGCGGAACGCGCTATTACCGCCAAAGAAACGAGGCTCCCCCACCAGATACACCTGACCCAAATCCACCAGACGACCCACCGACGCAAGCCCCCTACCCAGAGACTGAGCCAAACGAGGACGCACCGGCGAAGGCAGAGTCAACACCGCCACCGGACGACCCGCCTCAGACCACTCCCAAGCGGCAAGCACCTTCACGCAAGCGCGACCCAGCTCGGCAGGGACCTCAGAATCAACCGGCTCACCCAGTTCATTCGTCGCCAGAAGCTCACGCAGACGAGTACCGTACCCCATGTCGCTCAGACGCGCCAAAGCGTAACCGGATTCAGCCTGCTCGTCCTTAGACAAACGACCGCGCGGCGCATCCGCACCCATCAGCTGGTCCAGCCCGCTCGGCCACATGCGGCGCGGTTGCAGGGGCACGCCCACCGTATTGAAGCTGCTCTGTGCCGCCTGCTGCGCCTCAGCGGGAACTTCAACCGGGTACCAGGGGCCCGCGCACACATCGCAACGACCGCACGCAACAGCGGAAGCATCATCAAGCTGCTGAGCCAGGAAAAGCATGCGGCACTGACTAGTACATTCATACTCGAGCATGGCGTTCTGCTCCAGCACACGTGCCTGCGCCACCGCCGCATAGCGAGCGTTATCGTACCGCCACGGCGAAGAGGTTCGACGCCAATAGTTGCCTTCCTTCACGACGGCGCCCTCAACATCCAGCACCTTCAGCAGAAGCTCCAGGGTTGAGCGGCGCAGTTGAACGCGCGCCTCCAAAGCGGTAATGCTCAACCCCTCCGGGGCCTGAGCCAGCGCATCAAGAACAGCCAGCGCCTGCTCCTCGTTAGGCATGGAGGCGGTCGCAAAATACTCCCAAATGGCGCGGTCTTCACGACCGGGCAGGAGCAAAACATCAGCGTTGACGGCACCTCGACCGGCACGACCAATCTGCTGGTAGTAGCTCACCGCAGACGACGGCGCGCCCAGGTGCACCACAAAACCCAAATCAGGCTTATCAAAACCCATACCGAGGGCACTCGTCGCCACAAGAGCCTTGACACGGTTTTCCTTGAGCGCCTGCTCCGCAACCAGGCGCTCATCGGGGTCGGTTTTACCCGTGTAGGCGAGAACCTCGTAGCCGCTGGCACGCAGAGCGTTTGCGGTATCTTCTGCAGCAGAGACAGTCAGCGTGTAGATAATGCCGGATCCGGGCAGGTCGTTCAGGTGCGTGAGTAGCCAGCCGATACGTTGCGCCTCATCAGGCAGGGTAAGCACACCCAGGCGCAGGGACTCGCGGGATAGCGGGCCGCGGATTACGTGCACAGGGGCGGTGTCAGTGCTGAGCTGTTCAGCGATATCGCGGCTAACGCGGTCATTAGCGGTCGCGGTTGTCGCCAGCACCGGCACACCCACCGGCAGAGACTTAATGAGCGAACCAATACGGCGGTAATCGGGGCGGAAATCATGGCCCCAGTCAGAAATACAGTGCGCCTCATCAATAACAAGCAGGCCCAGGCGCGGCAGCAGGTACGGCAGCCACTGCTCGCGGAACGCCGGGTTATTGAGGCGTTCGGGGCCCACCAGCAGCACATCGAGCTCATCAGTTTCGAGGCGGGTGCGGATCTCATCCCATTCGGTCACGTTCGCGGAGTTCACCATTGCGGCGCGCACCCCCGCGCGGGATGCTGCCTCAACCTGATCACGCATCAGGGAGAGCAGTGGGGAGACAATAAGCGCCGGGCCCATACCGCGGGCACGCAACAGCAGGGAGGAGATGAAGTAGACGGCGGACTTACCCCAGCCGGTACGCTGCACCACCACAGTGCGGGCTCGGTCGGCGACGAGGGCGCGAATCGCCTCGTACTGGCCATCGTGGAACTCAGCATCAGCGACATCGGTGAGGCGGCGCAACACTTCGCGGGCTTCAGCGTGCAGAGGGTCAGCCTGCAGGGAATCGGTGCGCAGGGAGTCCGCGGGGCTGGAAGCTGACTGCTGGGGGTTCATGGTTCTCTCCAACGGTGGGTGGTTGGGTCAATCGCTACGCCGCGACGCGCCGTGCTCTCTTTCCATCATGTCACACCCGGTATCGCCCGGCTCTGCGGATGGTCATTTCTTGGGGAGGCACGCGAGCGCCGCGTCACCTCAGGTTGTTTCGCCATGCGGGCGAGGAGATTTACGCCTCGCTCACCCGTGCGTCCGGCGTAAATGCCGGTAGAATTGTGCCAGTAATACACAGCCTCCGCATAGTTTTGCACAATGTTCACCATAGGTACGCTTTCTATGCTGGTGTTACTCCGCCGCCGATCCGTGTGTGCGGTCCACTCACAGTTCAGGATTTTTCATGACTTTTCTTGCCACCGCTTTGGCGCATCTTCCGGTTGCGCTCTTGGGCCTCGACCTTGAGCAGTTCCTGCTCGATACCGGCCCCTGGGTTCTGGTTGTTTCGGCAATTATCGTATTTATTGAGTCCGGTGTTCTTTTCCCGGTTCTTCCGGGTGACTCCCTGATTTTTGCTCTGGGTATGTTGCATGAGCAGATGGGCCTGTCCCTGTGGGTTGCGTTCCCGGTCCTGGTGCTGGTTGCTATTGCTGGCGCTGAGGTTGGCTACCAGATTGGTGCCCGTTACGGCCGTAAGATCTTCAAGGATGACGCGAAGATTCTGAGCACTAAGAACCTGCACACTACCGAGGAGTTCTTCCAGAAGCGCGGTAGTTTGGCTCTGGTTCTGGGTCGTTTCGTGCCGATTGTTCGTACTTTTGTGTCTCTTGCGGCTGGTATTTCTTCGTACGACCGTAAGAAGTTCCACCTGTGGAATGTTGTTGGCGCGGTTGCGTGGATTGGTTTGATTGGTCTGGCGGGTGTGCTGCTGGGCGGTATCCCGTTCGTGCATAACAACATTGAGTACATTGCTGTGATTATTGTGGCGGTTTCAGTGGTGCCGGTTATTATCGAGTACCTGCGTGGCCGTTCGAAGGCGAAGCAGGAATCTGCTGAGTAATACGTGAGTCCTTCTCGGCTGCTGAGCCGGGGATGAGAAAGGGTGGGGATACCGTTTGGTATCCCCACCTTTTTGCGTTCTCTCAAACCCGGTGGAGGTGATGCCCCGGAAGCCAGCTACACCTCCGCGAGGTTACTTTACGCTCATGCTTCGAAGGTCCGCGTGAGCTTTGAAGTACTGCAATACCTGCGGTTGAGCCAGAAGAATAATGATGGCAATATGCAAGACAACATCAAGTGCGGTCCTGCCTAGAGCCAGCACAAAGAAGACATTAGGATCTCCATAGTGGTATGCGCCTGCTAGCCCAATCACTTCTAGGACGGGTACACCAAGCTGACGCAAAAGAGGAAGCAACAGCAAGCCCAATAGGTTAAGGACAAGGTATAGCGCACAGTCAACGATGACCAGTATGTGCGCCCAGCGGGCTCCTTGCCAGAGCTGCCAGATGACGAGCCCGCCGATAGCGGTAAAGCCAATCCATGAAAGACCAGCGAATTCCACACCACGCCAGGCCATCACGTACAGGGATGATAGGGCGCCCAATACCATCACAGCGATTGCGCAGCCCATCGCCGCACGCAGAGCGACAGGCTGCGAAGGGACGTAAACGACTCCGTAGGAGCCCGGCATGCCGTACGAAGGAGCGGGTGCGCCCGGAACCGGAAAGTTCGGTGTTGCGGCGTTAGGCTGAAGTGCCGGGCCAGTAGCCGAAGGGTTGGGAGCGTTGTTTAACATCGTTGTTCTTTCTTGTATGTACCCCACGCTGATGCGTGAGCCGGTGATTGTTTAAGTAATTGTTCAAACCTGGCAGGCTCGTATGAAACCTGCATCAGGAGGCGGGCGGGGTTGCGCCCCGGTTAGTTATGTTTAGCGCACGCCCATGCGTCGCAGGTCTCCACGCATATGGATGTACCGCCCCACCTGCGGCTGGCAGAGAAGAACAATAATGAGGATGCGACTGATGAAGTCAAAAGCTATCTTCGCGTAGAAGACGTGAAGGGTCATAAACGGGCCAAAAAACATAACCCTGGCCGCTTGCGTACTATAATCGTCGGTCAAAAAGACGTGATAAAAGAGAGCTACAACCACAATGTCCAAAAGCATGCGTAGCGCGCCCTCGATAATAATCACCACTCGTGCCCATTCATAACCCTCATTGAGGTACCAGGCAGAGACTACTCCAAGAACAATAGGGAGAACCATCGTAAGCCCCATCGTCATACCAGCCAACATATACGCAAACGTGAACTCTAGACCCACAATAGGCTGTTGGGGATACGTAGTCAGGAACACTATCATGAAGATGAATACGATCTTGACGGCGAGGGGTCGCGGGGGGAGATTGCTGGTTGCCTGAGGGTTAGGCGCACCGTGTACGGGGCGAGCACCAGTAGGAACCGGAAGCTGAGGCGCCACTGCGGCGGGTGCCGCAAAGTTCGGTGCCGGAAAGTTCGGTGCCGGAAAGTTCGATGCTGCGGCGTTAGGCTGCGGTGCCAGCGTGCCCGCGGAGGCACCGGAAGTATTGTTAAACATCGTCGTTCTTTCTCTCGTATGCTCGCACTATGGTGCGTGAATCGGTGGTTGTTCCACTTTTTTAGGTAGGTTTACGCGAAACCTACCTAAAAGAGTTATTTGATGTAGTTAGCTGAGAGAATAATACTTTTTCAGTATAGGGTAAGCTCTTCGGGCCTTGTAGAGTTTTTATACGAAGCCTGGAACCTTTTAGATAACTCAAAGGGTTTTACCAGCTAGAAGATTTCGATATTTAACGCAAAAGGGTGGGGATACCGTTTGGTATCCCCACCTTTTCATGCTCTAAACCTTTTGGTGATAGTGGTGCCGTTTGGGACAAACGCCCTAGTTGAGGCGGTTCCCGCCCTCGTTGGAGTTAGCCTCATGTGCCGGCGGATTCTGACCAACCACCTGACTATGCGACGTTCTGCCGGTAGCCGTGTACGCCCACACAGATGGACGGGTCAGCAACACAATATTCCGGATGTAGAGGACAGTAATGAAGACACCAATCGCAGTATCTATGAGAAGAGTGACCGCAAAATCTGCAGAGTCGCGGGACTGCAACTCGTCCATCAACAAGGCGAGATAGCTGGAGTCTATGAGGAAATCTTCCACATACACAAACATGCGGCTCAAGACCTCGTAGGCGCTGTACATGAGGGTAAGTATGTGCGCCCATCTGTGTCCTTTCCAGGTCATCCAGAAGAGGAAAATCTGGATAAGAACAAAGATGAGAGGGTACCCCAGCATACGCACGATAAGCTCAGGTAGCGTCACCACACCGGCGATTGGTTTACCGTAGAGCAGGAAGAATTGGATAGTACTGAAAAGCGACAGAATAATAATCGCGGCGGTGCACCACTTAGCACTGTGCAGAGCCTTCGGGCGTACCCGCCCCGCATGTTCGGAGGCGGCAACGTAACCGGCGGTCGCGTCCCGGTAGCCGGTAGTGGCATGCTCGGGAGCGCCGTTGCTGGGTGCGTTATCCTCTGCCGCGTTATTGTCTACCGCACCGGTGGGGGCGGCGTTGTTGGTGGCGGTGTTGTTGGATGTGCCGTCACCCTCTACCGTGCTACTTTCAGGCTCATTGGACGGTAGCAAAACACTGTACTCGGGAACCGTGTACTCCGGATTATTCAAGGGCTGCTTCGGGGTACGTTCTGACATCGTCGTTCCTTTCTCCCCTGGCACCCACCCCGCGCTACAGTGCACGGAGCGGGCGTTAAAGAGTCTTACCCCAAGGATATAAGGAGGCGCGCCTCGCCCCAGGAAGGCGGTACCCTTTCTCAGCGTATTCAGAGGTATCCGAGTAACCACGTGCACCATTCCGAGGGCTAGCCTCGGAACTCCTGACGTTGTTGCGCCTTTCTACGTTCCCCATCCCGCACTACGGTGCGGGGGTCGAGGGGTGTTTCCCCCTGATGAGGTGCGTTCGTCATCCTCATCATCAGCGAAAATCTCTCGAAGTTCCGCCGGCACCTGACCGGCAGCCTGTCTCGTCTCAGACATCATCTGCTGGCGTTCTAGCGCACGTGCCCCGCTAACGATTTGTGTGTACGCCCTAATAGGAGCACGAGTCAGCAGCACAATCATCAGGAGGTAAAGAACAAGAGTAAAAATGCCGCTCGCGACACGCCCCAGGCTGGACGCCGCAGCCGCTCTAGAGCTTAACTCCGAGAAATTATCCGCAAGAATAAGCACACCGCTAGCAGCCGCGAGAGCGCAGTAGATGATGGTAAGTACGCGCGCCCACTCGCGGCCATCCCAGATCTTCCAGAGAATAAAAATCGGGATGGCGGAGAGGATGAGGGTAACCACCAGGGCAGAGAAGAGAACACTCACCACTGTCTCAAAATCGATATATGACCAGCTTAGAATCGGCAGCAGAAAATTACTCAGGGGCCCCAGCACGATAATGGCGGCAGCGCACCACATGACGCTACGCATAGCCTTCGGGCGCTCCGGAATTACCTGCTCGGAAGCGGCAGTGTAGCCGGCGGTCGCCTTCCGGTAGCCAGTAGTGGTTTGCTCGGGGGTGCTGGCGTGCTCGGAGGTGCTGCCGCCGGGCGCGTTATCCTCCGCCGCGCTAGTGTCTGCGACATTACCGGAAATTACGTTGCTGGAGACGGCATCGCCCTCTGCCGTGCTATTTTCTGCCTCGTTAGAGGGCAGTAGCACGCTGTACTCGGGAACCGTGTACTCCGGGTCGTTGAGCGGTTGCTTTGGGGTACGTTCTGACATCATTGTTCCTTTCTTCTCTTCGCACCCCGCCCCGCGCGCCGTAGCACGGGGCAGGGGGCAGAAGAGTCTTTCAAAGAGTAAGCAACCGCCCTAGTTGAGGCGGTAACCTTCCTCGGTGTACACGGAAGTATCCTTGTAGCCGCGCTGTTCGTTGCGGGAGTTCTTCCGCGCATTCGTACGGCGGGTCCTCTTGTACTGCTGAGCGACTGCTTCTTCAGCCCGTCGGTTAGCTTCCTTCTCTTCCCAACGCGTCTGTTCTTCTTCTAGGTGAGCACGCGTTTCTGCGTCCTGATGCACAACAATCCAACCGTCATCGGCGTTCACCTGTTCGCGTGCATTCAGACGCGCCAACCGCGCAGTAGCCACGTACATCCTGGTGGAACGGCTCAGGAGCAACACAACAATCACCAGATAGAAAGCCGTGAGAAAAGCTCCCATAATGTCACTCACCACAATGGAAACTACGTAGTCTCGGGGCCTTGAAGTCAACGATTCATCCGCCAGCCTGGAGAAATAATCAGCCGAGATGAAAGATTGCAAACTCATCGCCCCGATAAAAACCACAAAAGCACTACCGAAGAGGGTGAGGAAGTACGCCCATCTACGGCCCTTCCACAGTCGGCGGAGGACGAAAATCGGTACGAGAGAGAAGATGAAGGTAGCAAATATGCCTGAAATGATGATGCCCGGCATATTTTCCATAACGCGGTCTGGGACCTCGTTATGGATAGATACATAGATACGTTGGATTGCGGACAGAATAATAATGGCTGTAGCGCACCACATGATGCCGCGCAGCGTCTTCGGGCGCGGCGGGAGCACCACATTAGGGGCGGCAGGCGCGGTGGAGGCGGCAGTCGCCTCCGCACCCTCGTGCGCTTCCTGATGAGGCTTACCCGACCCGCCAGACGCGCCTCCGAAGTTAGGCTTTACACCCGTCTTCTGGGCGCGCTGAACCTGCTGTATCTCAGCCAGCAGGCGGTTCTTCTCCACCGGATCATTCGACAGTGCATAATCGGCGGAAAGCTCACGCAACAGATGCTCGGTAGAGTCCTTGACCGGGCCTTCTTCCTTCTCAAGCTGACGAAGAACATCCTCGCGAGTCAGCTCTTCCTCATCATCCGCCATGCTGTCCTTGATGATCTGCATCTGCTCCCGAATCGCCGCGGGGCTCGGGACCACGCCCACAGCCGGGCGAGTCAGCAAAAACAGGAGAACGGCGCTACCTGCCGTAATCACCCCGACCAGAGCCTGCGTCACAATAGACGAGGCAGCGGCAGGATGTGATACAGAATCCAAAGCCGTAAACGCGGGGAAAAGCATCTGCGCCAGACCAAAGACACCCGCAAAAGAGAGCACACCGCTCAAGGAACACAGCAGAAGGTACAGCATCAGCAGGCGGCGCGGATTAACGTACCCTCCCTTGGTGTAGTCCAGAACGAACCAGAGGAACGGCACCACCAAGACAGCGTCAGACAGAACCTTCGGCAGGGCATAGCTAAGGAACGAGCCGATGTTCACACTCCGGCCCGCGGTAACGATAATCTGGTACGCATCCAGGAGGAAATACACCAGAATCAGCGTCATCGCGATGGAATACGCTTTACCGAGAATCGCCATTCCCCGGTCGAATTGTTGCTCCTTATCACCAACTATGCCGAGGTTTCTTTTCGCCTCTTCAAACGCCGCCCGCTCATCATATGTGCGCTTGGCGACGTCGGGGTTAGTATGCGATGTGGATTCGTGCGCAGGTTCGGAAGTAAGGTGCACGGGTCATCCTAACAGTGTGGTTGGTGAATAGTGGTTGGTGAATAAAGTTATCGGTGAGCCGCAGGCCGTCGTGGACCCGCGGCTAGAATCTATACGACCAGAATCTGCAAGGCTAAATCAGGTAGTCCTCGCTGCGGCGCAAACGCCAATCACGGCGCGCCTCCATATAGGAACGAGACTGACGAGACCACACCAACGCCAACGCGACCACACACACCAGCATGTACGGTGCAGCAATATACACCGGCGTGTACAGCGGGGAGGCGCTACTGAGCAGCAGCTCAACATCCTGGCTCGGCGCACCATTCAACGTGCCCAGAAGAGCCGCAACCGCCAGCATAATCAGCAGGGACGCTAACACACCCAACGCCAACGCCACCGAAAGCACCAGCGCCGCCCAACGGTAACCGCGCAGGTACGCCACCGTGCAGAAGCCGTGCAGGGTTACGTTACCGAAGGCGCTAACCAGCAAGAACATCACCGGGTAGTACGCCTGCGCCTCCACCAGCGACTGGGCACGCCAGGTCGAAAAATGCGATAGCTGCGTCGTCGCATACGTGACACCCGTGTACCCAATCAGCACCAGCCAGCCCACAGCAATAGCGAGCAGAACCCAACCTGCCACCGACACGAGGGTCGGGGTGGCAGGCTTCGTAGGATGGGTGGTGTTCGGAGCGGATGGCGGAGAGGACTCAACGGCGGACATAGCGGAATCTTTCGGATGTCGGCTGATAGTGTGCGGAAGATGTATGAGCGAGTGTGTGGTGTGTGGGTGGCGGCGCGGTGTTCATCTACCGCGCCGCCTCAAAAACTTTAGGAAGAAATAGACGGATCAACCGTCGCAGAAATACTGTCAGGCAACGACGGCTGATCTGCCCGATTCGCCATCGCAATCCTCAAATTATTGAAGCGGTAAATGGTCAGCAACGATAAGCCAACCTCGCTCAACCAGACCAGGCCCAAAAGAACGAGCACCAGCATGGGGTCAAGCCCCATCGAAACCCCAGCCCAGTCAAGCATCAACAACAGGAACGTGATGGGTGAAAGCACCAGCCCCACCGCAACATACCCGATGAGGGAACAGATAGCCCAGACGCTATACACGGAGGCATCCGCCGAATCACGAGGAGGGCGCATCAGAGGCCACATCTGAACCACCAGGTAAAGAGCAGCCACAAAACCAAAGCAAATCGCCAACGGCTGCGTGTACTGGGAAATAATGAGGCCCTCAACCAGGCTCAAAATACACAGAATAACCGCGCGGACCAGCAGGTTCTTCTTGAGCATCTGCTGGCGCTCCTTCACCTCTTCAGCGGTGTAAGTACGCAGAAAAGCGGGAACCTGACCCTGCCCCGGGAACGGCGGCAACGGACCCGTCGGGTGCGTACGCACCACAATCGGCGGGTTCGTACCATCCTGAATAATGACGGTAGAAGTCGCCGAAATAACCGGATGCGAACCAGTCACCACCGGGGGTGCGTTCAGCGGGACAGACACCTCCGGCGTAGCAGGAGTCACGTGACGAATAGGCGCCTGAAAGCGAGTCTGCATACCGGTATCCTCATCCGGGCGTTCCTCGGATGAAGCGGCATCTGTATTCAGGTGTGTAGCGCCCATGAGTGGCCTCCTGGCAGGTGCGGGTCATGTTTCTGTCTCTACCGTATCACGCGTACTTTAAGGGAATCTGAGCAATAGCTGGGCGCCGCAGGCAACGCCGCCCAGCATCATTAATTGCCCCTGTTGAGGCGCAGGTTAACCCTGCTCCGCCGCCTGCGAAGGTGCCGCGTTCGGTTCTGCTACCTTCTGCTCTTCTGCATTCTGGCGCTCTTCCTCCGCCTTCTTCCGCTTGCTACGGCGCAGGCTCCTGCGAACCGCCAAGCTATAGAACAGCGAGAACAGGACCTCCAACGCGAAAGAAGCCATCACCGTCAGCAGGCTCACCGTATAGAACATGCCCACACGGTCCAGAAGAGTCTGCGGGCCGTGCAGGGTCACGAGTACATAGGTGAAGAACGCCGTCATGATGGCAGCCGCAACCCCGGATGCCACATTCGCAAGCAACACCAGCTTCACCGAACGGTTCGCCCGGTAAATCATGGCAAGCCACATGTGCATCACCAGGTAGACCAGTGGCACCGCACCAATCGGGAAAAGCGTGACGCGGATGAAGTAATAAACAATAATCAGCGAAGGAACCACCAGCAGCAGCACACGCACCAGGTACAAGTTCTTAGCCGGCAGCGGGTAATCACTGGAGACATTCCAGAACTCGTCAGCCTGCTGCTCCAGCTCTTCCATAGCCTGCAGCTGCATGAGTTGCGCCTGCGACATATGCTCCTGCGGCACAAGATCCGAGGAACCCTCCACCTGCTCAAGCTCAGCGGCAGAACGCGGTGCGCCGTGAGAACCCGACTGCGTCTGCGGAGTGCGAGCGGAGTCAGCCATCCTAGCCCTCAAAAATACCGCGAGAACGGTCCTTACGCACGCTCTCAGCAGGGAAAATACGACCGCTCATGCTGATGTACACACCCGGCTCCAGCAGATTCAGGGCGGCAATAGCGGCACCCAGGTTGAAACCTGCATCCGAACGAGCCATCACGGCGGGCTGCATCGCACCGGTCAGCACCACAACCTTATCGCCCAGGTCGGCGTGCTCCACCAGGTAGCGGGCGGTCTCCGGCATGGTGTCGGTACCGTGAGTGATAAGCACCTGGTCGTTAGTGACAGCGTTCAGCGCCTCGGTCAGCTCGGCACGATCCTCATCGGTCATGTCCAGGCTGTCCTTGCCAATCAGCGGGCGAATATCAAAACGGATATCGGTAATCACGCGGTCCAACAGGTCCTTAGCGGCAGGCTCACCAATATCCATGGTGCCCGCCACCGAATAGAACTTATCGATCGTGCCGCCAGTGGCAAGAATCGTAATTTCTTCGGGGTTCTTAATGGTGACGCTCACGGGTTTCCTCATCTTTTCGGGTCAACGTACACAAATCAAAAACTGCCAGGCCAACCCGGCAGGACACGCCCCACCACACGGAATCAACACGGGGGTAAAACCCCGCACACGAGGGTGAAGACGCAAAAACCCGCCGACCCCCGCAAAGCGGGAGGCGACGGGTCGGCTAGTGCGCCCTGTGGGGCTCGAACCCACGACCTGCGGATTAAAAGTCCGTAGCTCTACCGACTGAGCTAAAGGCGCTCCTATCCACACAAAACTGAAAGTGTGCAGATAGAAATACTATACACTACCGGCCCCCAGCCAATGAACGGTACACTGGGAAATCCTATGTCTACACCCGCATCATCAACCGGCGCCTCCGGGCGCGCACGACACCGCACCCACCACCGCCCCGTCCTCTACTCCGCCGAAAAGTTTGAACGCCACGAAGGCGGCATGGACCCCGCCGCACGCGAAGAGGCGGCGCACGCCTCCGCACGCATCCTGCTGATGCGCGGACGCGGCACCGACGAGCAGATGACCGAGCGGCTCGTCAGCTTCACCGACGACTACGGTATCGAGATGCTCGCCGAACTCTGGTCCCACGCGAGCGCCCACTCCCTGCCGGGTGCGCTGTGGCGCATGTACTGGCTGCGGGATACGGTGCACCGTTCGCCGCGCGGGGTGAGCCGCGCCTTCGAGCTGGGCATGGCAGAGGATTACCGTTCGCACGTGGTGGCGGGTGTTCCCGACCCGCCGAGTGCCGAGGAGGTGGTCCGCACGATTGATAAGATTCTGGCGGGCCTGTACACCGGCGATACGGATATTGCGATGGAACGTTGCGCGGCGTTTGCGCACGTGGTGGCGTTGGGTATTCGCACCGATTATGCGCGCTCTGCCGGGCAGGATGGTGCGGTTCCGGGCAGCCACGAGGTGAAGCGTGAGGCGGTGGAGCGTCGTGCTCGTCTGCCGCGTCAGGCTCAGCAGATGGAGCAGATCGCGCACGATTTGGAGGCGGTCGCCGCCCAGCTGCGCGCCGTTGAGGCTGGTCAGCAGGCTAACGGGGCTTTGGAGGCTGATTCTGCGCAGGAAAAATCACAGACCAACCTCGAAGCATTTTAGTCTTCTGCAACGTTTGAGCACCTAAAAATACGGGTTCGTGCCGCGAATTGGCACAGGTTCCACATTGGGCCGCAAAGGCCTGAAAAGCCTGTTTCCGATTGACTCTGCACCGGGTGCGGGTGGATAATAATTACAAGATGTCGGGTTGCTAATAGGTAGCCCCGGGCTCCAAATCTTTAGCCGCTTCGAGCGGCCTTCCGCCGAGAGGCGCTCCCAACCCGACATCCCTAAACGTTCCGGTGGGGGTCGAGAAATCGACCCCCACCGTTTTTTGTTTAAAACCCCCATGCGTAACCGCGAACAGGGCGGCGCTATAACATTTACTGGTCGTTGCAGTGACGTTTGCAGGTCGGGCGCTCGTGAGATGCGCGCAGGCTATGCGCACCCGCAGCACCCAATACTGGTTAGACTGGGAACTATGCTGCACCGACTTTTCCCCCACGCCAACGAATCCCTCGCCTCCCTCGCTGAAATTTCAGCGCAGGTCGGTGAGGCGGCGGCATTGCTCTCTGAAATGGTCGGCTCCCCCGTCGCGGAGTACCCCGAACTCTTCGAACGCATGCTCACCCACGAGGCGGACTCCACGAACCTGCTGTTCCGCACCCTCACCGAGGTGCGCAGCTCCTTCTCCCCGCCGATTCCGCGTGAAGACCTGTACACGCTGGCACGCAAGCTCACCAACGCCGTTGAGAAGCTCACCAGCGCCGCACACGTGCTGTCCCTGCACAGCATTGACGGCTTCGCCACGCACATCACCTCGATTCTGGACATTATTCAGCGTCAGGCGGTGCTGACCGCCGCCGTCATCCCCAAACTTGCTGATATTCGCGGCCTCGACAACTACTGGATGGACATGCTGCGCATCTCCCGCCAGGCGCTGCGCACCGCCGAAGAATACGACGCGTACATTGCCGAACGCTACACCCCCGAACGGTACCGCCGCTACGCCACCTTCCTGGCGCAGCTGACCGCCGCCTCCAACGCTATGCGTGATGTGTCTGCCGAAATCGGCCGCATTATCGTTCAGGAATCCTAATGCTCCTGGGTCTTCTAGCCTGCTGCGCCTTCATTGCCGCGGTCTACGTTACCGGTGTGCACGACGCTTCCAACTCCGTCGCTGTTCCGGTGCGTACCCGCGCCCTCGGCGAGCGCTCCGCCCTGTACCTTGCCGCGCTCTTTAACGTGCTCGGTGTGGTCGGTGCGTTCCTGCTACTCGGTGAGTATTCCGCCTCGTGGGTGAGCGCCCCGGAGGGTACCACCGGCCTGAACGGCATCGTTGCGGCGCTGCTCGTCTGCGCTATTTGGGGTGTGCTCACCTGGTTTCTGCGGTTGCCCTCCTCCTCGACTCACGCACTGGTCGGTGCCCTCGCCGGTGTGAGCTGGTGGACCCAAACAAGGATCGACAGCGCCGCCGAAGGGTTCGGTTCCCTCGCCTTCCTGCCGCATATCTTTGGGGCGACCCTGCTGCCGCTCTTCTACCTGCCACCGCTCATTTTTCTGCTGTCCTGGCTGATGGTGGTGCCGTTCTACCGGCTGGTGGTCGGTCATAACCCGCGCCTGGTGAATCAGCGCGCCCGCGAGGTGCTGGCGGTATCTGCCTCCGCAATTTCGCTGCTGCACGGTCTGCAGACCGGCTACCTGTACCTGCTGCTGTGGGCGCTACTGAGCGAACGCATCATGGATCCGGCGCTGATTCAATCCCTCACCTGGGGCGGGATGCTGCTGGGCACCCTCATTATTGCCCTCAGCCTGGGTGCCGGTACGCTGACCGGTGGCCGCCGCATCGGCTACACCTTCGCCTACAAGATGGTCCGCCTAGACCCGTTCCGTGGCGCGGTCGCTCAGGGCACGACCGCGGTGGTTCAGGTGCTCGGCTACTTCCTGCTGCAGGTGCCGTTCTCCTCCTCGCACCTGGCGACTGCATCGGCGCTCGGCGCGGGCGTAAACCAGCGTTTTAACGCGTTGAAGTCCAGGATTGTTCTGCAGATTCTTCTGGTGTGGCTGGTCACCATTCCGGCGTGTTTTGTGCTCGGTGTGCTGGCGATGGTGGCACTACAGTCCATCAGCTAGTTTTTAGGGGCGGCTCGTGCCCCTGCATGCCCACTGCCGCGGGATAGCCGGGCGGTGGGTTGAGTCTGAACAGTGCACACCTTCATAATGGGTTGAGTTCCTGGGCTGGCACGGGCCCATTCACCCTCGACTGATTGTGGTTATGTCTTCCCCTACCGTAGCTATTCTGGTCCGCACGAAGGGCCGCCCCCGCTTCTTGAGCCGCGCGCTGGAGAACATTGCGCAGCAGACCTTCACCGACTACACGGTCTGCGTGATTAACGACGGAGGCGACGAACAGGCAACCCGCGCCGTCATTGAGGCTTCTCCACTGGGTTTGCTGGGTTCTAACGCGCACGATTCCAGCCGCGTGCAGCTGCTGACCACCGCCGGCGGCAACATGGAGGCGGCATCCAACGCCGGTTTGGCGGCGACCACCTCCGAATACGTGGCGATTCACGATGACGACGACCTGTGGGCACCCGAGTTCCTGGAGCGCACCGTCGCGGCGCTGGAAGAGAGCGGCGCGCTCATGTGCACCACCCGCGTTGTGGAGCGGTACGAACGTGAGAACGCCGACGGCGAGTTCGAGGTGTACGAGGAGCGTATTTTCCACGACGGCCTGCCCGGCATGGGTTTGCAGTTCCTCTTCCGCACGAACCGTGCCGTGCCGATCGGTATTCTCTACCGCCGCAGCCTACACGAGCTGGTCGGTTTCTACGATGAGTCCCTGCCGGTGGTCGGCGACTGGGAGTTCAACATGCGTGCCGCCTCCGTTGCGGATATTCTGCTGGTGGATGAGCCGCTGGCGTACTGGTCGCTACGCCCCGACGCGGAGGGCTCCGAGGCGAATAGCGTGAAGCGCCAGGCTGATCACGCCCGCTTCGATTCGATGGTGCGTGCCCGCGCTATCCGTGAGGATTTGCAGGCGGGTGCCCGACCGGGTGCGTACCTGTATCAGGCGCATTTGGCGGCTGACCTGGAGCGTCGCGTGATTGACGGGCACGATCTGACCCGCGAATCCCTAGATATTCTGCGCTCTATTGAGAGCCGCCTGGCACGTATTGAGGCCCGTCAGCAGGCCATTGAGAACCGCCAGCAGGCTATTGAGGAGCGTCTGCGGGTTCTGAAGCACCTGCGCACCCCGGGCCGCGCGCTGCGTTCCTTGGCGAAGCGTTCCCTAGTTCGTCGCGGTGCTGAGGCTGAGTCGGCAGATCAGAAGGGCGCATAGCCATGACAGAGAACAATCATTCTTCTACAGCACTGCCCGTTACTGAAGCACCGCGCGTGCTCGTCATTGGCGATATCGGCCAGCACACCTACCACGTGGGCGACGAAGCCATGACCATTGCGAGCGCTCAGGCGCTTTCCGAAGGCGGCGCGGCGGTCACCCTCATGACCCGCGATGTGGGCCATTCGGCGCGCTATATTGGCGCAGCGGTGAATCATGAGGCGGCACAGCATGAGGCGGGCGCGCCCTACGAGTACCTGCCGTTTTTCCTCTTCCCCTGGGCGCCGGCTGAACGCGAGCTGACCCTCGCGGCGTTCGAGTGCGTCCTGACGGAGCTGCACGCCGACCGAGAGCGCCCCTCCGTTACCGAGCTGGTGGCGTTACCGCAGGTGCAGGCGCTGCCCGAGGTGTTGCATCCGCTGGAGCAGACCGTTGAGCGCATGGTGGAGTTCGCGGACTCCATCGCCGCAATGGATGCGATCGTGGTCTCCGGCGGCGGTAACCTCAACTCCCGTTACGGTTGGCTGCTCTACGAACGTGCCGCCGCGGTGCGTGCCGCCGAGCATGCGGGCGTGCCCGTGTACGTGACCGGTCAGTCCCTGGGCCCGGTCCTCAGCCCCGAGGACGCGCAGGTTCTAGAGCGCATGCTGCGCACCGCCCGCTCGGTGACGGTGCGTGAACGTTCTTCCCTCGCTTGGTGCCGTGAGCGGGGTATTGACGCGCGCCTGAGCGTGGACGACGCCACCGACTACCCGGTGGCTTCCCCAGCGCGTACCCTGCACTATGCGGAGGGTATTTCTGCAGGTCAGGCGCTTGATGAGCTGCCGGAGCACTACGTCTGCGTAACCGTCAACGAATGCACCAACCAGCAGGCGCAGCAGATTGCGCGCCTACTCGACGGCATGTGGCGCGAACACGGCTACGCACCCGTTTTCCTGAGCCACTACGGTGACCCGCAGGACCCGACAAGCGGCGATATTCAGGCGCACCAGCGCATCGCCGAGCGGCTCAGCCCATCCACCCCGGCGACCCTGCTACCGATTCTGCACGCCGACCAGAGCATCGCCGTGCACCGTGCGGCGGCGTTTACTCTGACCAGCCGCTACCACCCGGCGGTGTTCTCCGCCGCGGCGGGTATTCCCGTGCTTGCCCTCGTGCCGGATGCCTTCACGCAGATGCGCGTGGGCGGCGCCCTGAGCCTGTACGGGCTGGGCGAGTTCACCCTGCCGTTGGGCATGCTCGCCGGTGGTGTTCCCGAGCTGATGGTTGCCGCCGCCCTGCGACACGCGGCGGTGACATCGGATGCGCGCCGCACCGAGCTGCTGGAGGTTCTGCGAGCCGAACGTGCCTACCTGCTGGCGCAGATTCTTGCATCTGGCGCAGAAAAGCTGGACGAAGTAGAGGCACCCGCGCCCTTCCCCGCCGTGGAGCAGGTTCCGGCGCTCCCCGAGCCGCTGGGTGCGACCGTCCGTGCCGCCCGCGAGCTCTTCACCGAAACCTCCCTCACCGCGGGGTTCGAGTGGGCGATGTCTGACCGGGCGCATTCCTGGGATGCCGAGCACCGCCGGCAGCTCGAGCGCGCCCGCACAATCGGTGGCGGGTACAGCGCGCACGGTATTCACGGGGCGCACGGTGCAGAACAGACGCGCCCCGTCACCGTTGAGGCTTATTCTGAAGCACCCGCCGAGGCGCATCCCGCCCAGCCGGGTCTGCTGGCGAGGGTGGCGCGCCGCCTCCGCGGCTAGATTCGCGGCTAAGCCCCTTGCACTGAGGTTTCGGCACGCAAGCTGAGGTTTCGGCACGCAAAACCGCCCAAGCCGAGGCGCTAAGCGGGGTTCGGGGCGCGGGGTCTCTCACACTTGCACCCAACACTCCCCTACCCCCTTGTACAGAGCACACGCGCCGGTATGATGGTGCTCATGGCACGCTTCGCAGAGATTCTACGCACTACTGAACAGAACACCCGGCAGTTCGTCCATGAGGGTATTCACCGAGTCCGGGCTGACTTCTTTCAGTCTGTGCAGATTGTTGCGGCGTCTATGGGCGCTTGGCTTTTCGCTGAGCACATCCTGGGCCACCAGGAACCCATTTTCGCGCCGGTTGCCGCCCTCGTATCCCTCGGCTATGTAAGCGGTGCTAAGCATTCCCGCCGAATCCTTGAGGTCTCCTTCGGCGTGACCCTCGGCATTCTCATTGGCGACCTTCTGCTGATTCTGCTCGGTCACGGCACCTGGCAGGCGGCAGTGGTGCTTTTCTTGACCGTGATTATTGCCCGATTTATTGATAAGGGCATTATTTTTACGATTCAGCTCAGCTTCCAGGCCTGTTTCACGTTGTTGCTGCCCGTACCTGACGATGCGTTCACCCGCAGTTTCGACGGTATCGTTGGTGGCGCCTTTGCGTTCCTCGCCATGTACCTGATGCCGCGCGACCCGCGTAAGAACCCGCGTGCCCGCGCGCAGGCTCTCATGGATGCGTTCGCGAAGGTTTTCCAGCTTTCCTCTGAGGCAATCCGCTACTACGACTACAACAAGGCGTACCAGAGCCTGCTTGATGCACGCGCCCTGCAGCCGCTCTACGATAGCTGCCGCGGCGACCTGATTACCGCGCAGGGTATGAGCGAGCTGTCCTGGAATAGCCGCAAGAGCAAGGGCGAGCTGGAGCGCATGGCAAAGACCCTAGCCGCGGTGGATTTGGCGATTCGTAACGACCGCGTGCTCAACCGCCGTATGGCGTCCACAATTCACCACGTGCAGCTGCGCACCGCCGCGCAGCTCTCGCTCAGTGACGCACTGACCGAGCTGTCGGTGGCAGCGCAGAGCCTCGGCTTGGGCATGTCTGCCCCGACAGAGGGCGAACGCGAGCACTACATGATGGAGGCACGCGAACGCATGATCAAGCTTGCCGGCACCCTCGAGCCGCGCACCATGGGTGTGGCGACCTTTGAGGGCGAGTCGCTGGTGCTGATGCTCCGCCTGATTGTGGTCGACTTTTTGGAGGCGACCGGCATGTCCCACAAGGACGCCGTGGCGGTTCTGGTGCCCCTGGGCGAGGCGGTCACGAAGCATGCACCACGCACCTCGGCAATCCCGATTGTTGACGCTGACATGGACGACTCCACGGTGGTTGATGACGTGACCGATAGCGCGGTGAACACCCACCACACGAACAAGCTCAACACCCGCTCGATCAACATCATGTTGCACGAGAACGAGGAGGAGAGCCGCTCCTCCTAGCGGGTTTCTGGAGGGTTTCTAGCGGGGTCAGCGGCAACCCATCAAGACGCAACGGAGGGGGCTCCCGGCCGGTATTCACGCCAGCCGGGAGCCCCCTCCTCCGCTATCTCTATGCTGTTGATGCGCGGGCGGTTACTTCTGTGGGAAGAGCAGCGCGAGCGCCTCGCCCAGGGTGGTTACCTCACGCACGGTCACGCCCTCGGGCACGTCCCCCACGCCGGTCGGGGAGGCGGGCACCAGCACGTGCGTGAAGCCCAGGCGGCCCACCTCCGCAATGCGCTGGCGGATGCCCGGCACGGCGCGCACTTCACCGGCCAGGCCCACCTCGCCGAAGACTGCGAGTTTGCGCGGTAGCGGCTTATTTTGCGCCGCCGAGGCAAGCGCCATAACGCACGCCAGGTCGGCGGCGGGCTCGGCAATTTTTGCGCCGCCCACCGTGGATACATAGCAGTCGAGCTTGCCCACGTTCAGCCCGGCGCGGCGCTGCAGCACCGCCAGCAGCATCTGAATACGCGCCGAATCCAGGCCCGAAACGGTACGGCGCGGGGCGGGTGCCACCGCCTGATCCAGTAGCGCCTGTACCTCCGCGAGCAGGGGTCGGCGGCCCTCCATCGTGACGGTCACGCAGGTGCCCGCCACCGGGTGCGGGGTACTGGAGACGAACATGCCGGAGGGGTCCAGCACCGGTGCGATGCCGTCCTCGTGCATGTCGAAGCAGCCCACCTCGTCGGTGGGTCCGAAGCGGTTCTTAATCGCGCGTAGCATGCGGATATTCGAGTGCTTATCGCCCTCGAACTGGCAGACCACGTCCACCAGGTGCTCAAGCAGGCGCGGGCCCGCGATGGTGCCTTCCTTAGTCACGTGACCCACGAGCAGGGTGCACATATTGCGTTCCTTAGCCGCGGCAATCACGGAGGCGGCAACCTCACGCACCTGGGTCACACCGCCGGCGCTACCCTCAACTTCCGCGGAGGCGAGGGTCTGCACCGAGTCGATGACCAGCAGGGAGGGGTTGACCTGCTCAATATGCGCTAGGGCGGTGCCGAGGTCAGTTTCGCTGGTCAGGTAGAGGGTTTCCGCGATGGCGCCGATGCGGTCGGCGCGGAGCTTGACCTGCGCGGCGGATTCCTCGCCGGTAATGTACAGGACCGGGCGCGGCGGCTGGGGTGCGATATTCTGCACCCCCTGCTGTCCCGCAATCCCGGCGGTGCCGCGCGCGAAGGTGGCGGCAACATCCAGCAGCAGAGTGGATTTGCCCACACCGGGTTCGCCCGCCATGAGGATGACCGCGCCGGGTACGAGTCCGCCGCCGAGCACGCGGTCAAATTCGGGGTTTCCGGTGCTCATGTAGGCGGCTACGCGCGAGTCGACTTCTGCGATGGGCTGGGCGGGTTTCTGCACGCTGGATGCGGCGCGGGTGCGCGCACGGGTGCCTCCGGCGGCTTCTTCGACGGTGCCCCAGGTTTGGCATTCGCCGCAGCGGCCTACCCATTTGGCGGTGGTCCAGCCGCATTCGGTGCAGCGGTAGGCGGGTGCGGTTTTGGTGTTTTTCGTGCGCGCGGTCATGGGTCTATTTTAGGGTCTGGAGCGATATGGCGCGCGGTGTTTGGTCACGGCGAAATGGGGTACCGCAGAACGCATTTTTACTTTTAAATGCAGGTAGTTTCACCTCGTGCACTCCTGTATAAATATCGAGAATATCCGTTCGCTTTTGAGGCACTTTAGCCCGCCGTTCCGCCCCTGACCTGGCTCAATAACCGCCCTTACAGGTACAATGTTTTTTGTGCAGATGAATTATAGTGACCTATTGCTTAAAACTATCGCCCGAATCGCCCCCGGCACCGAGCTCCGCGAGGGCCTGGAACGCATCATGCGTGGCCGTACGGGCGCACTCATCGTACTCGGATCCGACCGCACCGTATCCTCCATGTCGTCGGGCGGTTTCAATATCGACACTGAGTTCTCGGCAACCCGCCTGCGCGAGCTGGCGAAGATGGATGGCGCTATCATCTGCGACCGTGACGCCACCCGCCTACTGCACGCCGGCGTGCAGCTCATGCCGGACGCCTCCATTGAGACAAACGAGTCCGGCACCCGCCACCGCACCGCCGAACGCACCGCGATTCAGACCGGTTTCCCGGTGATTTCGGTGAGTGCCTCGATGTCCGTGATTTCGGTGTACGTTGACGGCACCCGCTACATGGTTGAGGACAGCCAGTACCTGATGGCCCGCGCAAACCAGGCGATTCAGACCCTTGAAAGCTATAAGAAGCGTCTGCGTTCGGTGCTCTCCAGCCTGTCTGCCCTGGAGATTGAGTCGAACGTTTCCCTGGCGGATGTGGCGATGACCCTTCAGCGTATGGAGATGGTGAACCGCATTATCCGCGAGGTCAGCCACTACGTGCTGGAGCTCGGCGTGCACGGCCGCCTCATTGCCCTGCAGCTGGAGGAGCTGCGCGCCCCCGAGATGACCGCTAGCGACCTGATTCTGCGCGACTACCTGCCCGAGGTGAACGACGAGCTGATTACCGCCGGCGTTGAGGCGCTTCAGAACCTGGATGATATGGACATCGTGGATCTGCGCGCGATTTCCCGCGCTGTTGGGTTTGGTGAGAACCCCGACCTGGAGCTTCCCCTGCAACCGCGCGGCTTCCGCCTGCTCGCCGGTATTCCGAGCATTCCGAACGCTATTTCTGAGCGTCTGGTGGAGCGCTTCGGCAGCCTGCAGGCTCTCATGGCGGCATCCCTTGAGGACCTGCGTGCCGTGGACGGTGTGGGTGAGGCTCGCGCCCGCACGGTGCGTGAGCAGCTCTCCCGCATGGCGGAGAGCAGCCTGGAGAAATATCTCTAAGTCAGCGGCGCGTAATCCCCCCCCCCCCGGAGAATATTTTTGCGCTATGATGCAGTGACAGCGGAGTTTTCTCCGCACCTTGACACCCCAAGGAGGTCACAATGTCGTACTCACAAACCAAGTATCCGTCGACCAAACGCCCCGTCCCGTTCTTTGTGTGGGCGTCCCCCATTCTGTTCCTGATTTACCTGCCGCTACTGTGGTTCAAGGTCATCCCCAATTCTTTTGAGGTGACCGACCTGTCCACCCTGCTGCTGGCGGCACTGCAATGGACCGCATTCGCTAGCCTGCTCGGGTACCTGGGCGAGCGCCGCTTCGCCAAGCCCCGCGCCTCCAAGTAATAGCCAGACAAAAGCTCATACGAGAAGCCCCCGCGCCGGAAGAACATCCAGCACGGGGGCTTCTCACGCCCGCACGGGGG
>NZ_KV802671.1:0-65229 GCF_001810775.1 Rothia sp. HMSC062H08 | reverse complement strand
CACGGGGGCTTCTCACGCCCGCACGGGGGCGAAAACTATAGAAGTGAACTACTGAATCACGAAGTTCACCGGAGCCGAGCTCACACCATTGACGGTCACCGCAGCCCAGTAGGAACCCTTCTGAGCGGCCGAAGCGGAGGAGCAACCCAGCACGTTGATCTTACGGTCCCACGCCAGGTCGGTTGCGCCCTCGGCACCTGCGGCCACCTCAGACTTCTGAACGGCGGTCGCCGCGCACAGGCTGCGGGTGTACACCTGAGCCGCACCGGAGGTGATGTTCAGGTCCACGCCGGTGTTCGCGCCCTCGCCACCCACAGCGCAGGGGGTCTTCGAGGAGTTCGTGTAGGTCACGTGGAAGGACACCTGCTCACCGGCTGCGAAGGTACGCTTCGTGGGGGTGACGGTCACCTTCAGGTCGTTCGCGGTGCACGCCGCAACAACAGCCGCAGTGGTCACCGAGGGTGCGGGGGTAGTCGGGGTCGCCGCGGCGGTGGTCACGCTTGCAGTGGGTGCCGCAGAAGCGGTCACCGAGGGGGTTGCCGAAGCAGTAGCCGACGCGGTTGCAGAGGCAGTCGCGCTAGCGGACGGGGTGGCCGAAGCAGTTTCGGAGGGGCGAGCGCTGAAGCTCTGGAAGGGCGCGCCGGAAGGCGTCGCGGTGGAGGCTACAGTGGCGTCCTTCTTGCCGTTAATCATGCCGACCATGGAGGTCACGCCAGCGACCAACAGCAGAATGACAGCGAGCAGAGCAATAACCGCCACGATGCGACGGCGGCGGTAGACTTCGGGAGGCAGAACGGGACCATTTTCAGACATACCCTTAAGGATACCGGGTTTAACCCTGAGATTCACAGTGAACTCTGTTCATGCAGTTTTGGGAATATATGCCCTGTGGCGTAGGCTTTTCGGATGACCTCAGAGCCCAACCGCACCGCACGCACACGCCCCGAACCGGCCCTGCCCGAAGGCACGAATACCGAGGCGCTCCACCGCCGAATCAACGGGTGGTTCCTCGACCAGGCACGCGATTTGCCGTGGCGTCGTGACGAGTGCACCCCCTGGGGCGTGATGGTCAGCGAGTTTATGCTGCAGCAGACCCCCGTCAAACGCGTTCTACCCGTGTGGGAGGAGTGGATGCGCCGCTGGCCCACCCCCGCCGACCTTGCCGCCGAGCCCGCCTCGGAGGCGGTGCGCGCCTGGGGCCGCCTGGGTTACCCGCGCCGCGCGCAGCGTCTGCACGGTGCCGCTGTGGCGATTGTGGAGCAGCACGGCGGTAAGGTTCCCGCCGACTACGAGGAGCTGCTGGCTCTGCCGGGCGTAGGTTCTTACACGGCGGCGGCGATTAGCGTGTTCGCGTTCGGTCTGCGCGCCACGGTCATTGATACGAATATCCGCCGCGTGCACGCCCGTGCGGTATCCGGTAAGGCGCTACCCTCGCGTTCGTTGACGGCGGCTGAGACTCGCCTGGCGGAGGCGCTCATGCCCGCCGATACCCCCACCTCCTGCCTGTGGAATGCGGCGACCATGGAGCTCGGTGCGCTGGTCTGCACGGCAAAGTCCCCGACCTGCGAACTGTGCCCGGTGGAGGATCTGTGCGCCTGGGTTGCGGCGGGCAAGCCGGAGGCGGACTACACCCCCAAGGGCCAGAGTTGGCACGGCACGGACCGCCAGGTGCGCGGTGCGGTCATGGCGGTGCTGCGTGCGGCACATGAGCCGGTGAATCGCGAGCTCATCCTGGGTGCGGGAGTAGGTGCGGGTGTAGCCTCGGCTGGCGATACGACCTCTTCACCCGTTGCAGCCTCTTCGCCAGACTTTACGTTCCCGGCTGATGCACCCGCCGCGGTGCATCGTCCACTGAAGGCGCTGTACGCCCTCTCCCCCGCCACCGAGCAGCTGCAGCGCTGCTACGCGGGGCTGCTGGCGGACTCTCTCGCCCGCGAAGTCACGCAGGGCGATAGTGTGCTCGTCTCGCTCTAGTACCCGCCGCAGAGGAGCTCCTGGAGCCTCCCAAAAGCATAGAAACGCCTGTGGGGCGGCACCGGATGATTCCGGTACCGCCCCACAGGCGTTTAGTGCGCTAAAGCCTAGCTACCTAGAGCTTATTCCAGAGCCTAGTCGTTGCCCTGACCCTCAGCGGCAGGTGCCTCAGCTGCGGGAGTCTCAGCGGGAGCCTCGGAAGACTCGCCCTCGTTCAGCTCCTGCACCGAGTCCAGAGCCAGCTCCTTCATCGGCTGAGAAGAGAAGACGAACTTCGCGGAGTCGCCCTCGCCCTCAACGTCCACGGTGATCTTCTCACCGGGCTTGATGTCGCCGAAGAGGATCTTTTCAGACAGGGCGTCCTCAATGTTGCGCTGCATCTCGCGGCGCAGCGGACGAGCACCCATGGACGGGTCGTAACCCTTAGCCGCCATGAGAACCTTCGCAGCATTAGTCAGCTCAATGGACATATCCTGCTCCGCCAGACGCTTAGCCAGGCGACCCACGAACAGGTCCACGATCTGCAGAATCTCAGACTCGGAGAGCTGCGGGAAGACAATGATGTCATCCACACGGTTCAGGAACTCGGGGCGGAAGTGCTCCTTGAGGTTCTCCATCACGCGTGCCTGCATGCGCTCGTAGTCGGCTGCGGTGTCATCCATCGCCTGGAAACCAACCGGGATGCGGCGGTTCACGTCACGCGAGCCCAGGTTGGTGGTCATGATGATGACGGTGTTCTTGAAGTCCACCACGCGACCCTGCGAGTCGGTCAGGCGACCGTCTTCCAGGATCTGCAGCAGCGAGTTGAACAGGTCGGCATGAGCCTTCTCAACCTCGTCGAACAGGACCACGGAGAAGGGCTTGCGGCGGACCTTCTCGGTCAGCTGGCCGCCCTCATCGTAGCCAACGTAGCCGGGAGGCGCACCGAACAGACGGGAGACGGTGTGCTTCTCCTGGTACTCGGACATATCCAGGGTGATGAGCGAATCCTCATCGCCGAACAGGAACTCGGCAAGAGCCTTGGCAAGCTCGGTCTTACCCACACCGGTCGGGCCGGCGAAGATGAACGAACCACCGGGACGGCGCGGGTCCTTCAGACCTGCGCGGGTACGGCGGATAGCGCGGGACAGTGCCGCAATAGCGTGCTCCTGACCGATAACGCGCTTGTGGAGCTCCTGCTCCATGGTCAGCAGGCGGCTGGACTCTTCCTCGGTGATCTTGTAGACCGGAACACCGGTGGAAGCGGCCAGAACCTCAGAAATAACCTCGGGGGTCACGGTGCCGAATGCGTCGCCGCCTTCGCGCCATGCCTTCTCGGCTTCTTCCTTCTCAGCCAGGACCTTCTGCTCCTGATCACGCAGGCCTGCGGCCTTCTCGTAATCCTGGGAGTTGATGGCGTCTTCCTTCTGCTGGCGCAGCTTGGCTGCCTTCTCGTCAAGCAGCTTGATTTCCGGGGGTGCGGTCATGCGCTTGATGCGCAGGCGTGCGCCCGCCTCGTCAATCAGGTCGACAGCCTTATCCGGCAGGAAGCGGTCAGAGATGTAGCGTGCCGCAAGGTTTACGGCGGTCTCGATGGCCTCGTCGGTAATGGTGACGCGGTGGTGTGCCTCGTACTTATCGCGCACGCCCTTGAGGATCTGCACGGCGAGCTCCTGGGAGGGCTCATCAACCTGAATCGGCTGGAAGCGGCGCTCCAAGGCGGCGTCCTTCTCAATGTGCTTGCGGTACTCGTCCAGGGTGGTTGCACCGATGGTCTGCAGTTCGCCTCGAGCCAGCATGGGCTTGAGGATGGAGGCAGCGTCAATTGCGCCCTCTGCGGCACCTGCACCGACGAGGGTGTGGATCTCGTCAATGAACAGGATGATGTCGCCGCGGGAGCGAATTTCCTTCAGAACCTTCTTCAGGCGCTCTTCAAAGTCACCGCGGTAGCGCGAACCTGCGACCAGGGAGCCCAGGTCCAGGGTGTACAGGTGCTTGTCCTTGAGGGTTTCGGGGACGTCACCGTGCACGATAGCCTGTGCCAGGCCCTCCACGACGGCGGTCTTACCGACGCCGGGCTCACCAATCAGCACGGGGTTGTTCTTGGTACGGCGGGAGAGGACCTGCATGACGCGTTCCATCTCCTTGTGGCGGCCGATGACCGGGTCCAGCTCGCCCTCACGTGCTGCTGCGGTGAGGTTGCGGCCGAACTGATCCAGGATGGTCGAACCCGCGGGAGTGCCTTCGCGAGAGTTACCCGCACCCACGCCGGCGGTTTCCTTATCGCCGGAGTTGTTGCCGGGGTAACCGGAAATCAGGTCCATAACGGCCTGGCGCACGGCAGCGGGCTCAGCGCCCAGCTTGACCAGCACCTGGTTTGCCACGCCCTCATTTGCACGAACCATGCCCAGCAGGATGTGTTCGGTGCCGATGTAGCCGTGGTTCAGCTGAATAGCCTCGCGCATGGACAGTTCGAGAACCTTCTTCGCGCGCGGGGTGAAGGGGATGTGGCCATTAGGCGCCTGGGGGCCGGGGCCGACGATGTCCTGAACCTGTTCACGTACTGCGTTCAGGGTAACGCCCAATGATTCCAGGGCGCGGGCACCGATGCCTTCGCCCTCGTGAATCAGACCGAGCAGAAGGTGTTCGGTACCGATGTAGTTGTGGTTGAGCATGCGTGCCTCTTCCTGGGCAAGCACCACAACGCGCCGAGCTCGATCGGTAAAGCGTTCAAACATTTACGCACTCCTTGCATTTTCCTATTGATACAAGAGTACGTTGAGCGCGGCTGAAAGGGCGGGCTGATGGGCGTCTGTTCGCCATCAAGAGAACAGATGAGCTGTTCGGGGCGTTCTAGGGGCGGTTTAGGCGTGGTTTCGGGGCTTCTGGCGGGGTTCGGGAGTGGTGGTTTTGAGGGGTCTAGCTCACGCAGGTGAGCCTACCTGAAGGTGGATGGGTGCCGCCCGGTCGGTGCTGACTGCTTTTGCCGATGCTGGCTGCTTTTGCCGGGGTTGCCTGTGCAGAGTGTGCGCATATTACCGTCGGATGTACCGCGGGAAGGTGCTACAAGTGGGTTCCGAGGGTCTACAGTGCCGATACACGGGTTTACGGAAGAGAAGAACCCAAAAGAAGCCACACAGACCAACACCCAAACCGCATGTTTTCTGCACGCGCGTGAATATATTGCAGAAATTTTTAAAAATTTATATGTTTAAGTGAGAAATTTCAATAATTCGCAAAAATATATACGGCACCATTTCCGGTATATATTTCCGCATAATCTTCAGGCGATCTGCGTCAGAATTCCATCCGATAATCATCTCGACATCAGAGGAAATCCCCGCGTCGACACATAGGTAGGGTGCTTATTATTTTCGACTCTATTCAGGGTGCGCTCTGTACCTCTTACAGAGGGAATATCTCGGCGCACAACAACGGCACATAACAACCGCACCGAAGAGATTAATGCAACAACACCTTTAGCCTTCCTGCCGATGCATGAAACCTAAATGAGGAACCCAACCTCGACACCAGATTGCGTATCCGATTCCCCACTCTTCCTCCTAATAATTCAGAAGCGGGCATCAGCAAAGGATCAATATATTTTACATGTAAATAGTTAATTGGAATTGGGGGTAAAAATACCCCCTCACTCCCCCCCCACCCCCAAAAAAACAGATATGCAACGCATATCAACACACACCGCAGAGGGTAAAACAAAAGGCGGACGGTGATAACACCGTCCGCCTTTTGTTCCCGGGGGAGCCAGCCCCTCCGGTTACGCGCAATAACTTAGAACTTTTAGTCCTGAGCCTTCATTGCTTCGTAGTATGCGTCCTGAACATCCTGGTGGATGCGGCCACGGTCAGAAACCTTGTGGCCGTTAGCCTTAGCCCACTCGCGAATTGCTGCGGTCTCGGGGTTGCGCTTAACCGGAGCAGCGGTACCACGGGGAGCACGGGTGCGCTGGGTAGCGGTACCCTGAACGCGGCGAGACTTCGCTACGAAGGGGCGGATAGCGTCACGCAGGCGAGCTGCATTTGCGGAGGACAGATCGATTTCGTAGTGAGCGCCGTCCAGGCCAAAACGGATAGTTTCGTCTGCGGGGCCGCCATCGAGATCGTCTTCAAGAATGATGCGAACCTTCTGTGCCATTGAGGCACCTCCTCATCTGTTGCATATATCCTGTGGAGTAAACCCAAAAGCCTCTATCGGGATTGAGAAAATAGTGTGCCGGATATATTTATGTACTAATTTTCTTTCATATAGTAACAGAAATATATTAAAGATTCCGAAAATATTCTGAGCGTTGAAACAATACGCCAATCACCCGCAGCGATATATCGCTTCTGTTCATCCCCGTTAAATCTGCACTCGCTACAAGAACATTAAAGTGAAGTTTAGAGTGCAAATACTTTGGATTCTTCCGGCACTCACTCTGGGGACAATATCGAACAATACGCGACCCGGCGCTACCAACAATCTACAGGAATTACACCACCCACACGGACACCTACAATACGCTATTCACTCCAGGCATTCCTACGATATTCAAAAGCGAAATTCTACCCCTATCCCAGCACCTCATTCTTTTCCGCACAACACATTTGTGTACAAGAACAGAAGCATCTGCCAGAGTGAATAGAGCAGCATAAATCAGCACCAGGATAGAACGAAAACTCCCTTTAAAAGCCCCTGACCTGTGCAAACAAACAGAAAACCCCACCCCAGAAGCTATACACCGTGCAAAAGAGCGCACAGAAAACGGCGGGTGCCGCAGATACAAGCGTATCCGCGGCACCCGCCGCACTCACACCCCTAAAGGCAAAGTTAAAGAAACCCTACAGGTGAAGCTAAAGCTTAGGCTTCCGGCTTCATCAGGGGGAAGAGAATAGTCTCACGAATACCGGGCTGACGCACCACAGTACCCGGACGCTCCGGATCCTGATCGCCCGCCAG
Source organism: Rothia sp. HMSC062H08 (assembly GCF_001810775.1). Classification (NCBI taxonomy): domain Bacteria; kingdom Bacillati; phylum Actinomycetota; class Actinomycetes; order Micrococcales; family Micrococcaceae; genus Rothia; species Rothia sp. HMSC062H08. The sequence goes on along the minus strand of NZ_KV802671.1, from coordinate 58,317 downwards.
CAGCATAATCAGACGGTCAATGCCCAGGCCCAGGCCACCCATCGGGGGTGCACCGTGCTCGAGGGCGCGCAGGAAGTCCTCATCCAGCTCCATCGCCTCATCGTCACCGGCAGCAGCCAGTAGCGACTGAGCGGTCAGACGCTCACGCTGAATGACCGGGTCAATCAGCTCGGAGAACGCGGTACCGCGCTCCATACCGCCAATAATCAGGTCCCACGCCTCAATCAGAGGCTCACCGGAACGATGCGGACGCGCCAGCGGCTGAGCGCTCGGCGGGTAATCGTACACGAAAGTCGGGTTCACCAGGGTCGGCTCAACAATCTCACCGAAGAGCTCGGTCACCAGCTTCTCAGCGTCCCACTTCGGGTCGATGTCCACCTCATGCTTCTCAGCAATCTCACGCAGAACCGAAGCGTCAGTCTCGGGGGTAATCTCAACGCCCACAGCCTCGGACAGGCCCGGGTACACGCCAACCCACTTCCACTCACCGAACAGGTCGATGGTGCCGTTCTCAGTCTCAATACGCTCAGTACCGACAGCCTTCGCGCAGCTCTGGATAATCTCCTTCATGCGCTCAGCCATCACGAACTGGTCAGCGTAGGTTTCGTAGCACTCCAGGGTGGTGAACTCGGGGCTGTGGGTCGAGTCCACACCCTCGTTACGGAACACGCGGCCAATCTCGTACACGCGCTCAATACCGCCCACCACTGCGCGCTTGAGCGGCAGCTCGGTGGCAATACGCATGGTCATCGGCTGATCAAAAGCGTTCAGGTGGGTGCGGAACGGGCGAGCAGTCGCGCCACCGTGCACCAGCTGCAGAACGGGGGTCTCAACCTCAATGTAGCCGTGATCCTCCAGCACGCGGCGGACGGTGCGGGTAATCAGGGCGCGCTTCTTCACCAGCTCGCGAGCCTCCTCGCGAACCATCAGGTCCAGGTAGCGCTGGCGAACGCGGGTTTCCTCGTTCAGGTCCTTGTGCAGAACCGGCATGGGGCGCAGCGCCTTCGACGCCATCTTCCAATCGGTCACCATAATGGACAGCTCGCCACGGCGAGAAACAATCACGCGGCCGGTCACGAACACGTGGTCACCCAGGTCAACCAGGGACTTCCACTCGGACAGAGACTCCTCGCCAACCTCAGCCAGCGACAGCATCGCCTGGATGCGCTTGCCCTCGGTACCACCCTGCAGGGTCGCAAAGCACAGCTTACCGGTGTTACGGACGAACACCACGCGGCCACCAACGTGCACCACACGGTCAGTCTCGTCGCCAGCCTTCAGCTCCTCAGCAGCCAGCTTCGGATCGTACTCGGCGCGCAGATCCTCAATGTGGTTGGGTTCCACGCGGTTACCCTCAGAATCCAGCAGACCCACCGGGTATGCCTCGCGACCCGACTCGATCAGCTTCGCACGCTTTTCCAGGCGAATCTGCATCTGCTCGGACATATCAGCAATCGCCGGTGCGGCAGTGTGCTCAGTGCTCACAGTGATACCTATCTGTGTAGTGTGTTGGGGACTCTTCTAAACGAACGAACGCTTAGCGCAGGTCCATGTTGTCAATCAGGCGGGTCGGGCCAACGAACGCAGCAACCAGTGCCAGCACTCGCTCCGACTCCTCAGTCGGCTCACCGAAAGTCATCGGGTCGACCAGTTCCAGGTAGTCAAGGCGTACACCCGGAGTGGAGTTGATACGCTCACGCGCACCGTCCAAATCAATCTCGTGGAAGCCACGGTTCAGCGAATTCTCACGAAGCATCGCCAGGGTGCGGGACAGCACCAGGGCAGACTCGCGCTCCTCATCCGACAGGTAGCCATTACGCGAAGACAGCGCCAGACCGTTATCGTCGCGAACAATCGCCACAGGGCGCAAGGTCACGTCGTGGTTGAAATCGCGCACCATACGCTGAATCAGGATGTACTGCTGAGCGTCCTTCTGACCGAAGTACGCATTCACCGGGTGGTTACCGGCTGCGGGGCGAATAATGTTGAAGAACTTATTGACCACGGCCAGCACGCCATCAAAGTGGCCCGGACGGGTCGCACCCTCAAACTTAGTGCCCAGCTCGCCGCTCGAAATGCGGATGAGCGGGTCACCGTCGGGGTACATCTCTTCAACCTCGGGGGCAAAAATAATGTCAACACCGGCGGCACCAGCCAGGGCAGCGTCTGCCTCCAGGGTGCGCGGGTATGCTTCGTAATCCTCGCCGGGGCCAAACTGCAGCGGGTTCACAAAAATGGAGGCGACCACTACATCATTCTGTTCAGCGGCGCGACGCAACAGGGTTGCGTGGCCGTCGTGCAGGGCGCCCATGGTGGGCACGTAGCCCAGGGATGCGTTCTGGTACTGAACTGCGGTGCCGTTCTGCTCCGCCTCCTGGCGGGCTGCCCGGTCCAGTTCCTCCTGCGCTGCGGCAAGAGATTCGGTGATTGCCGTGCGGAACTCCGCAATGGTGGTCACGACTCGGGGCATCGAAGTCTCAGTCATGACGAGAACTCCTTGTTTTCGGGGGCTGAATCATCAATATCGCCGGGGTGGTTGCGGTCCGAAGACTCACCCAGCAGATCCTCAATTCGTCCCAGTTGTTCATCGTTTAACAAACCTCTATTATGCGCTCTTTTTGCGGTTGCGTGTGCCAGAGCGGCATAAGAGTCTGTAATATCACCTGTTTTCTCATGCTCTGAATACTCATTCAGAGCCTGAAGGTGAGCCTTCACGGTACCTGCGTCTCCGCGTGCGACGGGCCCGGTCAGAGCCCCCTCACCGCTGGCGAGCGCATTGTCCACGGCGGCTCGAACGAGCGGCCCCATGTAGCGTGCCGGGTCCTCAATACCGATGGATGCGAGCATCTGCTGGGACTGACCCAGGATGGTCACGAGGTGGTTTGCGGCATGCGCCAGGGCTGCGTGGTAGAGTGCCCGGTCCGCCTCGGCAACGTGCACGGGTTCGCCGCCCATCTCCACCACGAGTGCCTGAGCAATCGGGATGAACGGCGCCGGTCCGGTCACGGCGAAGCAGGTGCCGTTCAGGCGCTGCAGGTCCACGGACATGCCGGTAAACGTCATAGCGGGGTGAATCGCCAAACCTATAGCGCCCAGCGCGGTCGCCGGTGCGAGAACCTCGGTGCCGTGGCGACCGGAGGTGTGCACCAGAATCTGTCCGGCAGTGATACTCCCCGAGGACGCCAGGTAGGTGACAAGACCCGGCAGCTCATCATCGGGAACCGCAAGAATCAGCAATTCGCTACGTTCGGCAATCTGCTCCACCGACAGCAGCGGCACATCGGGAAGCAGCATCGCGGCGCGCTCCTGAGAAGCCTCAGACACCGCATGAACACCCACAATCGTGTGTTCGCAGGCGCGCAAAGCCGCACCGAGGACGGCGCCGACCCTCCCGGCGGAAATAATTCCAATGCCTAAACGCGCAGGTTTTGAATGCTGTATCACGGCTTTAAGTATATTCTCCCTTTCACGGCAGCCCTGCCGCCGGTGTCACGAAGAACACTGACGGCAGGGCGCGTTCTGTAGTTTTGCTGCCCGCTTAGCTGGCGGGTTAGCTTAGCTAGCGGGCTGGCTTAGGGGCGTCCGCTCAGTACCGGCTCAGGTACGCGGTAGTAGGGTTCAATACCCTCCAACCGAACCGTCATCAACCACACCAAATCCTCGCAGATACGCGGCGGCAAGTGCATCATGAGCGTGCGTACCGGGCCGGGCACCGTACCGAAATGCACACTCGCACATCCGAAGGCACGCTGCAGCGGACCCTGGCCTCGGCTCACGCTCAGCACACGGCTGACCGGCACAATCGACAGCGTGCGGATAAAGTAGCCGCCACGAATCAGCAGCAGGTCACCGCGCGTATGCTCACCAACGCTCGAACGCGCCGCATCAGAATCAATGCGGGTGGTCGCCTGCACCGAACCGGCAGTGTAACCGACCGTGGTCACGCCGTTACGCTTCCAGGTGAGCAGGTCCATCCAGCGCGCCGAAGAGGGGGTCACAATCATTGCCGGAACCTGCGGCTTCTGACTCTTCAGTGAACCGTTGGCGGTATCCAGCAGCACCTGCGCCTGCACCTCATCCAGGGCGGGCAACAGCAGGCGCAACACCATCAGCGTCTCCTGCTTATTGCCAACCGGCAGGGCAACATTGCGGGTCACAACCTTCTGGTTGTCGTTCTTCTCAATACCGATACCGGCAATGGTCATCTTGATGCGGTACCAGCCGAACGCACGCCACAGAATGGACTGCTCCACGGCGAGTGCCTGAATACGCTCAACCATCACGTTCTGAGTGTGCGTGCCGGTGAAACCGTAGCGCAGGGTCACGCCACCCTGACCGCTCGGGGTGATTTTGAAGTTCGCGGCACCGTCAAAACGTGCCCACAACGTACCCAAGTAACCAAGCAGCGGTACGAAGGTGCCGGGTAGCAACGCCATGAAAATCAGGAACGGGCTCTCGCCACCCATGATCGCGGCGAAGACGGCAATGCCAACCATGAGGGCCACGGCGGGCACCAGCCACACCAGGTGCTCCAGCATGATGGAGGCAATCAGACGCACATTCGAGATGCGGAAAATCGGCGGCTGCGAGGGGTCAGCCGCGACCGGCATCGGCATGCGAGCGCCGCGGCGGGATGCGCCGGGCTGCTGGATGCCCTGCTCGGGTGCGGGCTGCGAGTAGCCGCCCTGCTGAGGTGCCATCTGCTGATTAGTGGGCTGGGTGCCGCTCTGTACGGGCGCACCATAGGACGCCTCGTAAGATGCCTCGAACGGCTGATGCAGCTGATCCGCGTCCGGCATGCGCTCCGCCGAAATCTGCATGCTCTCGGGCAGCACGTCGACCGGGCGGCCCGCCGCCTCCGAACGCAACAGGTTGATGCTCGCCATCGCGGTACGGCGCAGAACCTCCGCCTTGCGGGCGGAAACGTACTTGATGTGCAGCGCCTCCGAAGAGCCGTCAGCCACCTCAAAACGAAGCTCCGACACACCCAGCAGGCGCGCCACCAGAGGACGCGAAATGTCCACGCTCTGCACGCTCTCCAGGCGAATCGTGCGGTTCTTCTTGAACAGAAAACCGCTACGGCGGTGAATCGCCAAATCGTCCAGGCTGTAGCGGGTAAACCACCAGTCAATCGAGCCAGCAACCAGAATCAGCACGAGCACGGCGAAGCCTATAAGCTGCGAGTACGTTGCGCTGAAGTAGCTGCTGTTCTCATCAAATGCCTGCGTCAGGCGCGCGCCCCACTCGTTCGGCGGGGTGGTCAAAATATTCAGGATAATGCTCTGGAAGAAACCAAACGCCAACAGAATAATGAACCAGAGGTTCATGATGAACGTGCGAATATCGGCACGCCACCACTTCTGCTCCTGAGAGTTCGGGGCGTTATTATTCGGAACCGGGGTACTCATTAGAGTGCCGCCATTCGCTCATCGGCGCGGCGCACCAGATCCGCACGCAGCTCCTCCGCCACGTTCAGCGGAATACCGAACAGCACCATCGTGCCAGTGGTCGTACCCGCCGTGCGCACCGTCAGGCGGGCAACACCGCACATGCGCTCCAGCGGACCAGAATCCACATCAACATACTGGATGCGCCCGTACGGCATAGAGCTCATCGAACGGAACACGATACCGCGGCGAGCCATCAGATGATTCGACTCCAGCGCGTAGCCGAGCGCACGAGTACGGCGCGGAGTGGTCAGAATCCACCACAGACCCCACAGACCAAACACCGCGACCACCACCAGGCCGACGATGCGTAGCACCTCCGGGCCGCCAAAGAACGCACCCGCACAATACAAAGCCGCACCCGCAAGAATCGGGAACACCAAAGCAGAAATAGTGTGAACAAAACGAACCGTCAGGTAGCCGGAGGCGGCGGGCACCCACTGCGGCTCCGGCACGGGCTGCGAGGTAACCGGCTGGGGGCTTACCGGCTGCGCAGGCTGAGAAGGTGCCTGCTGAGGCGCGTTCGGGTACGCGGCAGCCGGCGGAACCTGCTGACCGTACTGTGCTTGCTGTCCATACTGCGCCTGCTGGTCATGCTGGGTTTGCTGTCCATGCTGGGCACCAGGCTGACCGTAAGCCGCCTGCTGGTACTGCCCATACTGGTTCTGCCCGTACTGACCCTGCTGACCGGGCTGACCGGGCTGACTCTGCCCATACTGACCGTATTGGCCGTTCTGAGCGTCCTGCCCGTACCGACCATTTGGCGAATAACTATTCTGGTTAGGAGCCGACATAGGTTCCTCCCTCTCGCGGCTTTACAGCACCGGAAGAGGAGGCCGCATCCTCATCATCCTCCGGCGGAATACGACAACAATGCTGAGCCCATAGCCCAGCAATCAGCAGGGCAACACTGCCCACACAATTAACAAGGACCTCCCAAAAGACCACCGAAAAACCGCGCACAGACACCATCGCCACATGGTAACCAAGAATCGCAGCGCACCAGCCCGTCAAGAGGGCACCGGTCATGATGGAACCCTGCGCATACGCCACCGCACGCGCCGCAAGAATCGGGCCCATATGCGGCACCTTCTCACGCGTCTGAATACGACGATAACGAGCCACCTGCACACCCAGCCACACGGCACCCGCCGCAACCAGCAGGCACACCGCGCCGAGCATCCACGAAAAATTCATCTCACCAAAACCGGCGCCAATCATCACGGAATTCACCATAAGAGCGGCAGCGGCACCGCACACAGCCGCCACAATAATCGCCCGATAACTCAGGGGCTTCATGGTGTTTCCTTTCGGTAGGTTCCTCTACCTTCCAGAGTGCCACATTTAAGGCTGATCAGGTACCTGCATCTCACGCATATAGCTGATAGCGTCTTCATCCGCCCCAAGCAGCGTGCGGGACAGCTCCGCAACGTTCACGACCTCGCGGCTCAGCGGCGCAGGAACCTCATCCGGCCGCTCCCCCGAAGGCTCCGCACGCCGGGTCACCGTCAAGTGTGCCTGCGGGTCCATCTGCGCCCACGGCACCAGCACGAAAGCACGCTCCTGCGCCCGCGGATGCGGCAAAGTCAGCACCGGATCCTCAGAGATCACGCCGTCATAGTCAATCACGTCAATATCGAGGGTGCGCGGGCCCCAACGCACCAGGCGCTCACGGTGATGCGCCGCCTCCACCGCATTACACAGCTTCAGCAGCTCGTAGGCGCCCAGGTCAGTGGCCACCTCAATGACCGCGTTCACGAAATCCGGCTGACCCACCGGGCCACCCACCGGGGCGGTACGGTACAGCCCGGAGGCGCGCACCAGCTGCACGCCGCCCGCCACCAGGTCGGCGACGGCACGCTCCAGGGTGTCTTCGCTTTCGCCCAGATTCGAGCCCAACGCCAGCACCGCGCGGTGTTTCAGGGTGTTGGGCTTCTGCGTATCGGTTGTCTGGGTGCCAGCCACTAGCGGCCGCCCTCCACGACACGCTCCGCGGCACGCTCACGGAACACGCTCACCGCAACGTTACCGAACGGCAACTCAATCGGCGCCTGCGGCTTCGATACGGTAATCTCCGCCGCCTCCACAAGCTCAAACATCGCAAGGATACCCTCGGCAATGTTCACCGCAAGGGTCTCAATCAGGTCCAGCGAACCGTTCGTCACGTGGCGGTGAATCAGGTCAACCACGAGCGCGTAGTTCGTGGTCTTCGTCAGGTCATCCGTGGCGGCTGCGGCGGAAAAATCACTGTACAGGGTCGCGTCCACGACGAAGGGCTGGCCGTCGCGCTTCTCAAAGTCGAGCACGCCGTGGTAGCCCTTGGCCGTAATGCCGGTGAGGGTGATGCGGTCGCGGTGGGCGTAATCTGCCTGGGTCATTGGGGGGGTCTCCTAGAGGGTATTCGGGTAGTCGGAGGTTGTGGGTAGTGGTTCTAGCTGGCAGAGCCTTAGCTTACGGAGCGCAGCGCGGAGGCGACCGTCACCGCATCCACGCTGGCGGGCACGTCGTGCACGCGCACCGCCCACACGCCGCGCGCCGCCACCAGGGCGGTCACCGCCGCGGAGGCTGCCGCACGGTGCTCAGCCGGGCGCGGCTCCGACAGCGACTGCCACAGTTCGCGTTCCGCCTCGCCCGCATCGGTTGCGGTGAAGCCGCTCGCGTTCAGGCGCTCAGCCAGCGCCATATCCGCCGCCGTGAGGGCGTTCGCGATAAAACGCTTGCGGGAACCAGCAATGAGCAGGCGGTGGCCCAGGCCCTGCAGCTCGTCAATGGCGGCGAGCAGCTCCCAGTCCTGCATGCCGCCCTTCGCGAAGCCCAGACCCGGATCAAGAATCAGGTTCTGCGGCAGCACACCGGCTGCAAGGAAACGCTCACGCAGACCGGTCAGCTCCTCCACGACCTCGGTGACCACGCCGCGCGGGTACTCCGCCAGGCTGTTCATGGTCTGGGAGGTGCCGCGCGCGTGCATCAGGATGTACGGCACCTGCAGCTCGGCGGCGGTTTCAATCATTTCATCGCTCACGTTCAGACCGGATACATCGTTGATGATGTGCGCACCGGCGGCAATGGCGGCGCGGGCGGTCTGCGGGTTCATGGTGTCCACGCTGATGGTGGTGCCCATCTGCGCGACCGCCTCGATGACAGGCAGGATGCGGCGCTGCTCCTCCTCCACGCTGATGCGCACGGCACCGGGGCGGGTGGACTCACCGCCAATGTCGATAATGGAAGCGCCCTCGGCAATCATGCGGGCGGCGCGGGCGATGGCGTCGGTGGCGGCGTAGTGCTGGCCGCCGTCGCTGAAGGAGTCGGGGGTGACGTTGAGGATGCCCATCACGAGGGTGCGTTCGGCGGCGAGCGCGTCGCAGGGCAGGGGGGCTACACGGGTGGTGTGTGTGGATTCAGTCATGGGTTTATCGTACCGAATCTGCGGTGCTCCCATGTTTGCCGCTGTGATTGGAAGGGGGATTGAGGCGGGGGTTGGGACAGCGACGGGACGATTTTGGGGACACAACATGCAATATTTGCATTACAGATACCTATTTAAGGGTATGCTGGGAGGGCACGCATACCGTGCCTGGCGCGTTCCCGGTCGGTGGCGCGCACCCACACATACATACTCTAGGAAGTGACTCATTGTGAACTTGAAGACCGGAGCTTGGATCCTCTCCCTGGTGGCTCTTGCCGCGCTGGTGACTATTGTGCTCGCTGAAGGTGCTCCTGCCGTGTGCTGGATTGCTTTCGGTACTGCAACCGGTTGCGGTTTCATTGCCGTGGGCTTGATCGTGACGCTTGCCCTGGGTTGGGACGATAAGAACGAAGCCCACTAAGGGTCTTTGAGTCTTCTTCGGGGTCTGTGCGGCACCATTGCCGGTGCCGTCGGCTCCGAGGGACACAACCGCACAGCAAAAGGGGCGGAGGTTTTCACCTCCGCCCCTTTCAGTGTGTCTATAGGCAGTGAATAATTTAGCTCCACAAACGGGTTTCTTCCCAACCTTGCGGTATACCCATTGCCCGGGAGATATCAACTCCAGGAACGGAAATATTAGGACGTTCCTTCAGAATCTGCGTTAGAGATTCCGTATCCCCGATTCCACCCTGGTCCATCAGATATTTGAGGAGGGTGAGCATGCCGAAGGTTTTACACATCTTATGGTTCTCTTCAGCCTGTGGCACACCAAATAGGTCAACAACCTCACGGATTTCAGGGCTCTCAACTCTTCCACCTCTCAACACACGCGGCAAGCGAGGCTCTGGGTGCAGCTTATTGTAGAACCTACTTTGATGCGCACAAATATTGCGCATTACCCGCAGCGAATTAATCCAAGTTTCCAACTGAGGGTCAGTACACCCCAAGGCTTTCGCGATATCTCGTCGAATATTTGGCGGAGAGACCAAATACAGATTCTGTAGAGCCCCCAAATCTAGAACTTCCACCACAACCCACACGGGCAACTTCCCGCCGTATTGTTCACGGTGATGCTTCACGAATTCTTCTTCAGAAGTACGAATAAGCTGTTCGCTTTTTCTCGTAAATCTGCTCCACGCAGTGCGCCTTTTACTGCCTTGAAGGTCGCACCGGGTTTCATCCTCGTATATGAGTGGATCCACTTCCCCCAGTAAATTCCCTAGGCGGGACCGCAAATACACCTCAAACTGCGAGAAATACGAAAACGCAATGGACCGAAGATTACGGTCATATTCATACAGGGCCACGATATCTTCAAAGACAGTTCCGGGTATGAAAGTATCCGAGCGATGCACGCTTCCCGCCGGTCGCCGGAATGAATAGTAGTAACCACTCAGACGGTAGTAACTAACACGCTCAAGGACGTGAGCGGCATGTTCCTGAGAATCTACGAGCATACCTCGCTGGCGCAAGATTCCAACCTGCTGTTCATATGTTTTAAATGGTTTTACGATTGAAGACATACACTATCCATCACTTGATATCGTTTCATCATCGGAACTCTTTAATAATATCAATATAAGGATATTAAGGGTATAACTACACGGGATGTAAGCCATCTCTGTCTTACTAAGGTCATCGTTTAAAAACGATGACCGGCTCCAGACCCCTGATGGGCGGAACCGGCCGCGGTTATTTTCGCTCCTTATGAGGAACAGTTATGCATTCATCAACAACGGTACGTGAAGAGCGCAGTACGTAGCGTTAATAAAAAAGAAGACCGGTCCTGTACTCCCGAAGGAGTGGTGCCGGTACTAGTGGTACTACTCTACAGCTGATGACGCCCTCTACGCAAGGGCTCTCGTCATACGACCCAACAAAAGCGGCTACACGGCACAGGGGTATAGCGCAAGGGGGCAGGATTCCTTAGAATCCTGCCCCCTGGCGTATAGCTATATGCTCATTGCATGCGCTTAGCGCTGCGAGAAGATCAGGCTCATCGCCTCCGCACGGGTTGCGCCGTTCATCAGCGCACCGCGCACCGCGCTAGTCACGGTCTTCGCGCCCGGCTTACGCACACCGCGCATCGACATGCACATGTGCTCAGCCTCAATCACCACAATCGCACCGCGCGGGTTCAGGTGCTCCTCCAGAGCCTCCACCACCTGCGTGGTCAGACGCTCCTGCACCTGCGGGCGGCGAGCGTACAGATCCACCACGCGGGCGAGCTTGCTCAGACCGGTCACCTTACCGTCCGGGCCCGGAATGTAACCCACATGCGCCACGCCGTGGAACGGCACCAGGTGGTGCTCACAGGTCGAGTAGAACGGGATGTCCTTCACCAGCACCATCTCAGAGTGGGCGATGTCGAAGGTCGTACCCAGAATCTCGCCGGCGTCCTGGTGCAGGCCCGAGAAGAACTCCGCGTAGGCACGCGCCACACGTGCCGGGGTCTGTTGCAGGCCGTCACGGTCCGGGTCCTCACCAATCGCGAGCAGAATCTCACGGACGGCAGCCTCAATACGCGGCTGGTCGACGGCGTTCTTAGCCTCGCTCATTCTCTGCTCCATTCTGGTTCGGGGTGCCGTTCTCCGGGCGCTGCGCCGGAGGGGCGGGGTAGTTCGGGTACTGCTGGGTGGGCATTGCGACGGTCGGGTCGGCGTCCGGGTCGGTGAGGGGCGCCTGAGGCGGCAACGGCTGCGTAGGTGCTATCGGAACCTGCTGCGCGGGTGCAGCCGGTGCTACCGGAACAGTAGGTGCCGTAGCAGGAGCTGCCGGCGCCTCGGCAGGGGCTTCCTCAGCCTTCTGTGCCTCCTGAGCCAGCTCGCTTGGTGCCTTCACCGGCGGGATGTCGGTACGCTCACGGGTCGGCTTGGAGTACCAGTGCTCACGCTCGGGGCGCTTGCGAACATCCTTGAAGATTTCGGCAATCTCGTTCTCGAGCAGGGTTTCCTTCTCGAGCAGGGCGAACGCCAGGCGGTCCAGAATATCGCGGTTTTCCAGCAGAATCTGGAACGCCTCATCGTGTGCCTGCTCCAGCAGGGCGCGGATCTCAGCGTCAACCTTTGCCGCGGTCGCGTCGGAGTAGTTGCGTGCCGAAGCGCCGCCACCACCGAGGAACGGTTCGGTGTCTTCGCCGCCGAGCTTCACGGAACCAATCACGGCGCTCATGCCGTAGTCGGTAACCATCTTGCGGGCGGTGTCGGTTGCCTTCTGAATGTCGTTAGACGCACCGGTGGACGGGTCGTGGAAGACGATTTCCTCAGCCGCACGGCCACCCATCGCGTACGCCATCTGGTCGAGCAGTTCGTGGCGGGTCGTGGAGTACTTGTCGTCCTGCGGCATGACCATGGTGTAACCCAGGGCGCGACCGCGCGGAAGAATCGTAATCTTGGTGACCGGCGCGGAGTTACGCAGTGCCGCCGCGACCAGGGCGTGACCGCCCTCGTGGTATGCGGTGACCTTACGCTCGTGCTCGTTCATGATGCGCGAGGAACGCTGCGGACCAGCCATGACGCGGTCGATTGCCTCGTCGATAGCGCGGTCGTCAATCACGTTGCCGTTATCGCGGGCGGTCAGCAGAGCCGCCTCGTTCATGACGTTCGCCAGGTCAGCACCGGTGAAGCCGGGGGTGCGCTTAGCAACCTGAGCAAGGTCAACGGTGTTAGCAATCGGCTTGCCTGCGGCGTGAACGCGCAGGATGTGTTCGCGGCCCTGCATGTCGGGGGCGTCCACACCAATCTGACGGTCAAAACGACCGGGACGCAGCAGCGCCGGGTCCAGAACGTCGGGTCGGTTCGTTGCCGCAATGACGATGACGTTCGAGTTGCCGTCGAAGCCGTCCATCTCAACCAGCAGCTGGTTCAGGGTCTGCTCACGCTCGTCATTACCGCCGCCCATGCCGACGCCGCGGCGGCGGCCAACAGCGTCAATCTCGTCGACGAAGACGATGGCGGCGGGGTCGCTCTTCGCTTCCTTGAACAGGTCGCGCACGCGGGACGCACCCACACCCACGAACATTTCAACGAAGTCAGAGCCAGAAATCGAGTAGAACGGCACGCCAGCCTCGCCCGCCACAGCCTTGGCGAGCAGGGTTTTACCGGTGCCGGGAGGGCCGTACAGTAGCACGCCCTTGGGGATCTTTGCACCCAGGCGGGTGAACTTTTCGGGTTCAGCCAGGAACTCGCGGACTTCTTCCAGTTCGGCGAGCGCCTCGTCCACGCCGGCAACGTCGCTGAAGCGCACATCCGGCTTGTCCTTGGTGAACTTCTTCGCGCGGGACTTGGAGAAGCTCATGACGGAGGAGCCGCCTCCGACTCGTCCCATCAGGAACCAGAAGAGCGCACCAAAGATCAGAATCGGCAGGAGCAGGGACACCAGGGAGCCCAGGAAGCTGTGCTCAACCGGCTGGTCCGTGTAGCTTTCCAGCTCGGCGGATTCCATTGCCTTAGCAACTTCGTCGCCGCGGGGCTGCACGTAGTAGAAGCGCACCGACTTACCGTAGTTGTCGTTGCCCTTCTTGTAGTCGTCCTTAAGCTGCAGCTCGACGCGCTGGTCGCCGTCGTAGATCTTTGCGCTCTTGACCTGGTGGTCGTTGAGCAGCTGAAGACCCACGTTGGTGTCCACCTGACGCGAGGGCTGAGTGAAGAAGGAGGCCATGAGGAAAGCCAGCATGATTACGAGAGCTGCACCCGGCCAGAACCAGGGGCCGTTAATCAGCTTCTTCAGGAAGCCCTCCGAGCCTTTCTGCGGAGTATTGGGGTTTTGCGCCAATGCTTTTGTCCTTACGTTGCGGCTGTGACCCGTTGGGGTGCGGCATGCCTGCCGGAACACCCAACGGTGCAACCTTAAATGTACCCTACCCCGGCGGGCGGCTAGGTACCGGGCTTCTCTATTTCACCTGCGGGCTAAAGGGTTGTAGCACTCGGCGGGGGTGAAAGTGCATCTTCTGCGTCGGGTACATCCACCTCCGGGTACAGCAACGCCCCGCTCCCCCACAAGCGTGAGGAGGCGGGGCGTAACCACCTACAGCAGGGTTGCTGAGGTGAAGGCTTAGGAGTAAACGTGCGGGTGCAGGGTTGCGACGCAGTCCAGGTTGCGGTACTTCTCAGCGAAGTCCAGGCCGTAACCAACAACGAACTCGGGCTCGATGTCCCAGCCGACGTACTTGACCTCAACGTCAGCCTTGACGACCTTGGGCTTGCGCAGCAGGGTGCAAATCTCAACGGAAGCTGCGCCGCGAGAAATCAGGTTCTGCTGCAGCCATGCGAGGGTCAGGCCGGAGTCAATGATGTCTTCAACGATTAGGACGTTGCGGCCCACCAGGTCGGTGTCCAGGTCCTTGAGGATACGCACAACGCCGGAGGACTTGGTGCCGGAACCGTACGAGGAAACAGCCATCCAGTCCATGGTGTAGTGGCCCTTGAGAGCGCGGGAAAGGTCAGCCATAATCATGATGGCGCCCTTGAGAACACCCACCAACAGCACGTCCTTACCGGCGTAGTCCTCGTCGATGCGCGCCGCCAGTTCGGCGACCTTCGCGTTAATCTCTTCCTTGCTGAAGAGAACGTTCTTGATATCGTCCTGCACGTCGATAGCCTGCACGATGTATTCCTTCGTATTCTTTTAGACGCTCTGCGCCTCCGCCGGGGGCCCCGGGTGCGGGGGTTTCATGCCTTCCCACAGCGGACAATGTGGATGGTGTTCGCCTTAAGTATGGCTTAAAACGGCGCCGCGGCGCACCTCACCACGCAGATAGTGTGTGCTGAGGGGGCTCCGCGGGCACCTAGTTAGGGTCGAGTTGGCACTAATACGAGCACGTCCAGGCGTTCACCGGTTGCCGGATGCACAATTTTGCGGCGGCGGTACGCGCTCACGTGACCGGGCATCTGAACGGGCCCAGCTACCGCGTATTCGGCGGTGAAAGAGTCCAGCGCCTGCAGTCGCTCAAAGCCGGGGTTCTCTCCCCCGGCAGCCTTGCAGGCGGCCGCAAGCACACGCAAACGAAGCGCCGGATGCAGCGCCGCCACCTGCGCACGGTCCAGCAGCACGGCATCCTCGCGTTCGATGCCGCGCACGGCGGTTCCGCCGGGTAGGAGCGCCTGCTCGTAGACTACCTGTGCCTGCTCGTCGAGGTATTCGGCATCGGGGCCGGCCACCGCGGCGGTGCGCGCCAGGGAGCGGGCGACGTCCCCGCCGAGGTGCTCCTCCAGGTAGGGCAGCACACTGTGGCGGATACGGGCACGCATGAGGGTTTCGTCGGTGTTGGTCGGGTCGATCCAGGGGGTGAGGGTTTCGGCATCGCAGATGTCGAGCATGTCGGTGCGGCGCAGACCGAGGAAGGGACGCAGGTAGGTGACGCCCCTTTCGACGCGTACGGGCGGCATACCGGCAAGGGAGCGTGTGCCGGAGCCGCGGCTTAGGCCGAGTAGCACGGTTTCTGCCTGGTCGTCGAGGGTGTGGCCGAGTAGTACGGCGCGGGCGCCGGTGGCTTCGACGGCTTTCGTGAAGGCGGTGTAGCGGGCGGTGCGCGCCGCCATTTCGGGGCCCATGTTCCCGACGGGAACCTGCACTTTTTCGGTGATGACGGGGTGAAGCCCCAGGTCGGTGAGGGTCTGCGCGGTCTGCGCGGCGACTGCGGCGGAGTTTTCTTGTAGGTCGTGGTCGACGATGATGGCGCCTACGCGTACGTCGCCGCGGCGGGCGAAGTGCGCGGCAATGGCTGCCAGTGCGAGGGAGTCGGGGCCGCCGCTGCAGGCGACCAGGAGCAGGGGCAGGTCTGCGGCGTCCGGGGTGGAGGCGGTGCGGGAGCGTCCGGTGGCTTTGATGCTTCCAGCGCCGAGGAGCTTTTCGAGGGCGGCGGCAAGGTGGCGGCGGGCAGTGCCGACGGCGGGGTGCAGGCGTCCTGCGCGTCCATTCTGCATGGTGGTTCCTTTATATAGGTGTGCGGGAGGGGTTAGGTGAGGGGGTTGGCAATAGTCAGCTCGATGCCGAGCTCTTGGGCGACCTTGAGGACCGCGCCAATTGACGGGCCGGGCAGCCCACGCTCAATATCGCGGATTGTTTTATCGCTGAGCCCGACCATCCACGCCAACTCCATTTGGGTGATTTTTTCGTACTTGCGGACGGCACGAACCTGGGCACCAAATTCTTGCGCGAATCCCGTTGCGTCGAATGCCATGGGGGTCTCCTCCTCACCGCTGCAGAACCTCACGTTATACGAATTATTCTTCGTAATATGCCCATATTAGCACTCCCAGGGGTGCTCTGAGGCTGTTTTCCGAAGAATAGTTCGGTTACACACACCCTTCCCGGAACCTCCGAACACAATCAAAGAGCACAAAAAAAGGGGCGTGCCCACCGCCTCCAGCACGCACGAAAAATTGCACGAACCAGACACGGGGAACACGCCCCCAGCAAGCCCTCCGCTCATCTGCCGCTAGGACAGCGACTGCAGACGAGCCACAATTGGCGCCAGCTCCTCGTGGTAATCAAGAACCATGAGAGGGGTGAAAATTGTGCGGTACGAAGCGTAATAGAAATCCGGTGTTTCATTGAAATCCCACGGCGTGTACCCGTTAGTGAGGAAGTTAGTGTTATACGCCCGAATATCTTCCCCCTTCGCCAGCGCATGCTGGTACACCCAGCTCATTGCTCGATGCAACTCACTACCCTCCTTAATGGGGGCAGCACCCTTCTCCGCACGCACAGCATTCGCCTTATCCAGAGATTCCAGAGTCACCTTGGGGCTACCCGCAGCACGATAAAGGAAAGTAAAGTAAGCGCCACGGCTCGCCGGAGTGTCATAGTGGAAGGAACCATCAGACCAACCAGCACTCAAACCCACGCGGGTCGCCCAAATAGCAACCTTATAACGCGCGTCGCCCGGAGTCAGATCGGTGTACGGGGACTTCTCCGGCAGGTTCTTCACCTCGGGTGAACCAGCCAGATGGTACAGGTACTCCAGCAAGCGACCACGCGAAATGGTCATGACCCCGTTCGGCAACTTATCTTCACTGATTCGGGCCAGCCCAACAACCTGCTTCTTCGTAATCAGGCCGGTACACTCCGCCCAGTGCAAATTGGTCATCATGTTCGCGCCGTAATAGAAGTGCATGCCAAAACAATCAACATCAAATTCCAGCTCTTCAATAGGCTGTGCAGATTTCGGCTGAATGTATGCCGCCTGGGCTACGCCCTGACCCATGCACCCCATAGCCAGCGCCAACAGTGCCGCCGCGCCGCGGGTCGAAAGGTTTTTCTTCATTTTCTATCCTCGGTGAAAGGTGTGAGAGTAGAAGAAGAGTGAATCCCTTTGAAAATACTCTGAATCTGCACCTCGCGCAATCAACTACACCCAGCGTACAAGCAGATGCGGCGAAAGACACAACAAAAGGGGGCGTGAAAAAGGGGCGTGCCCGCCGCCTCCAGCACGTACGAAAACTTGCACGAACCAGACACAGGGAACACGCCCCCTACAAAACCGGGTGCACCTAACGGTGCGGCAGCTTAGTGACCCTTAGCTGCGAAACGGTCGATAGCCTCCTGGACCATCTTCTCAGCAGCAGCCAGGTCTTCCCAGCCCTCACCCTTAACCCACTTGCCGGGCTCCAGGTCCTTGTAACGCTCGAAGAAGTGCTGAATCTCAGCCTTCAGCTGCTCCGGAACATCAGCCAGGGACTTGATGTGGTCGTAACGCTTGTCGGTGGGAACGCACAGAACCTTAGCGTCGCCGCCAGCTTCATCGGTCATGTTGAACACTGCGACCGGGCGGGACTCAACCAGCACGCCGGGAACAACGTCAACGTCCAGGATCAGCATTGCGTCCAGCGGGTCGCCGTCCTCACCGAGGGTGTTCTCGAAGTAACCGTAAGCGGTGGGGTACTGCATGGAGGTGAACAGCACACGGTCCAGGCGCAGGCGGCCGGTCTCGTGGTCCACTTCGTACTTCACGCGGGAGCCGCGGGGAATTTCAATAGTGACGTCGAGTTCCATCGGAACCTTCTTTCTCGTGAGTTAGAGTCACTTTCGCGGCGACTTCGGCGCGCAAGGTGCGAAAGTTAGGTGTTGAACTCACCCATTGTAACCCGTTCACGCACACCGAAACCGCGTATTCGGCGCCAAAACCAGCGTAATTTACCACGCTCACACCACAGTTAACATTCCGCCTAGTCCCACGCCCGCCAGCGCACCCCGCCGCCACACCCGGCCGCCTGCCGGGCAGCCCAGATAGGGTTCGTGAGGGGTAGCAGGAGCGCGGCATGAGCATCCCAGCACCGGCGCGTAAATTCGATAGGCACCCCATCCGCCCGCTATGCTCAAAAGATGCCTTCCAACAAGCACAACACCCAGACCACCACCCTCACCCGCCGCGCCGCCCTCACCCTCGGCGGCATGTTCCTCCTCACCGCCTGCGGATCCGCCGCAATCGAACAGAAACGCCCCGAAGGTTCCGCAAGCCCCACCGGCAGCGCAACCGGCAGCCCCACCGGCACCGCCGAGGCGACCGCCTCCGCAACCCCCAGCGCCACCCCGACCCTCGCACCCGCACTGTCCGAAACGGAACAGGAACAGCTACGTGCCGCCCTCACCACGCTCTTCGCGGACGGCACCTACCCGCAGTACAGCCTGCTCGTCACCGGCATGGACGGCAACCTGCCCAGCATCAAGGCGGCCACCGCGCCCGCCGACCTGTACGCCGCCAACGCCGACACCGCGCGCGTGCCCGCCTCCACTTTTAAGGTGCTGACCCTGTTCGCGCTCAACCACTACGCAAACCTGCAGGCGCGCCTGCGCACACGCGTCACCCGCGACTCCGCCGGACTGTACCTCATGGCAGGCGGCGACACCCTGCTCGGTGCGGGCGCTTCCAACCCGAAGCAGATCGTCGGACGCGCAGGCCTGACCACCCTCGCCGAGCTGACCGTGAAGGCGCTTCTTCAGGGCGAGAAGCCGACCGCGGCGCTGCCCGTCTACCTTGACGGCACCTTCTTCAGCGGCCCCGGCGTGAACCCCGGCTGGGATGCCGCCGACGTGGCGTCCGGCCAGATCACGCCCATTCACCCCATTGCGCTCGAATCGCACACGGTGCCGGGCAAGTCCACCGCAAGCAACCCGGTACGCCCGGACGATGCGGCGGTTGCCGCCCAGCAGGCGTTCGTGGATGCACTCAACACCGCCGGTAAGGAGTCCGGCATGAGCTTTACCCTCGCGGAGCGCCGCACCGCCCCCGCGGAAGCAGTTGAAATCGCCGCGGTCGAATCGGCAACCCTGCTGGAGCAGGCACAACACATGATGCTCGAATCCGACAACGCCCTCGCCGAGGTGCTCGGCCGTTGCGCCGCCATCGCCGCCGGTAAGGAAGGCAGCGGCGAGGCGGCACAGCAGACCGTGCGCCAGGCGCTCGTGGATGCCGGCGTGAACATTGAAAACCTGGTGCAGGCGGACGTGTGCGGCATGTCCCTGACGGACCGCGTGACCGCCCGAACCCTCGTGCAGGTTGTGGCTCTGCTGAATGCTGATGAGCATGCGGAGCAGCTGATGAGCACGTTCCCGGTCGCGGGCGTGAGCGGCACCCTGTCCGGTCGTTTTGGTGCGGCGAACGCCGTGCACGCACGCACTTTTGTGCAGGCGAAGACCGGCACCTTGTACACGGTGTCTTCGCTGTGCGGTGTGGCGACCCGACCCGACGGCACCCGCCTGATTTTCGCGATTATTCTGAACGATCTGGGCGGTGCGGATGCGCTGCCCGCCGCGAAGGAACGCGTGGACGCGGCGGCGGCGGCGATTGCGAACCGTTCGACTGCGCCGAGTGCTTCTGCCAGCCCCTCTGCGGTAGCGGCGAGCGCTTCGGCGGCGCCCGCGGCGGCAGTTTCTACCGCGGCCGCGGCGAGTGCAGTCTCCTAGTGTGTTCACCCGGATAGCCCCGAAATCCCCCCTAAATCATCCCACTTAGGTTGATTTTCTGTAATGTTTCACGTGAAACCTGAAAATCAACCTCTCGGGGTGAGAGGGGCACGGGGTGCCGACAGACTCCTCAACCGGGACTCGCGCCCGCTCACCCGGCAGGGTTTCACGCCCGCTTTGTTTCTCTCCTCCAGCAGAAAAGTCACCATGGACCTTACCTTCACCCTCGCTGATCTGACCGCTACCTCCGCCTGCGAGCTGCGGCTCTACACCGAGCTTCGGGAGCGTGCGCAGAAGCAGTCTGCCCACCCGACCCACGAGAAGTTGGAGCGCGCCCGCGAAGCGTACCGCGAGTGCCTGCGGGTGCTAACCGAGGGCGGAATGGTCGGCAGTGCAGTAGTCGGCAGTGGAGTAGTTAGCAGTGAGCATGCGGGCGGCACAGCGCACCCGGTGCCCCTGGTGGCGACCTCCGCGGCGGGGCTGACCTACACGGTGGAGCTCGACCGCCTCGACTGCCCGGTTGCGGACAGCACCGCCGAGAGCAATACCGCCCTAATCGTTTGCACCCCGCACCTGGGTGAGGCGGCGTATCGGGCGCTATTGCGCGGTGCCCTGGCGGCGCACCTGCTGACCGCTAGTGCAACCGAGAGCGCCGAGAATACCGCGCGCCTCGACCTTCACCTAGAGCACGGCGTGGATGAGTACGGCGCAAATGAGTACAGCGCGGGGTCCGAATCGGGGCCCACCGAGCACGCTGAGCACCACTCCCCCGTTCCTCAACCTCACCGGGTTGATTCGGCACGTATTCTGCCGCTGATTCGCCTGCAGGAGCAGCGCCTCCTGCTGCTCACCGAGGCGCTGAACGAGGGTGTAGAACCGGCGGAACTTGCCGAGCGCATCCCCTATTTTCTGACCTGCGACGAGTGCCCGGCGTGCCTGAACGCGGCGGCTTCTCTTGCCCTCGCGACCGATGCCCCGGAGCTCGTCACCGAAGACACTGCCGAAGATACCGCCGAGAATCCGGAAACTGAGGAGCACCCGGTCATGTACCGGGTGCCCGCCGCGGTCGAGAACGACAGCGAACAGTACCGCCTGCAGTGCCTACTGGATGCCCAGCTCGCCTCCCTGGAGGAGCACGCGGCGGAGCACGGCTGGGGCGCCGGTGAGCTTGAGGCGGCAATGCTGCTGTCCATGACGAATTATCACCGCCGCGAGCGTGCCCCGTTCTGGCGTGAGCACATTCGCCGCCTGGAGGACGGCCCGACGGCGTGGGTGGCGAGCCGCGATTATGCGTACCTCGATCGGGTGCAGGTGCTTTCGGTGGAGCATGCGCATGCTCTTCTGAGCACCCCCGCCGATTTGGAGGCGCTTGCCGCCGCCATGAAGGAGCCCACCGAGGTGCCGGACGCCCCCGGCTGGTATCGTGTGCGTGGCGCGCAGGTGCGCCTGTTGCGTGCGCGAATTGAGGCTGACCCGAGCCTGGTGATTGCGCCCTCTGACCGTGCGGTGTTTTGTGCGTATGAGGCGGGGTTGAGCCCGCAGATTGCGCTGGACCGTATGGAGTCGCAGGTGAATTATTTCCGTGCGTCGAATCCGGGTGAGCGTGTGCCTGCCGAGTTGACGGCGACGGGTTTCTTTGGCTTGCGTGTGCTGGCTGTGACGCAGGGCGGTTTCGGTGCCGGTTCCGTGGATTCCGCAGATTCTGCAGATCCCGAAGAGGCTGCCGCAGAGTCCGGCAAGTCGACCGGCGAATCGGCTGGCGAGTTCTTGGAGGGGCTTCTGCAGGAGCGCATCCGCGTGAAGGATGAACCGCACCGTGCCCTGCCTTCGGGTATTGGTCCTGGCGATCCGGTGTCTACGGCGACGATTGAGGCGGCTCTGCAGGCCGATGTGCACGGGCTGCTGTTCAACGGCACCCTCATGCCGAGCGACCCCGTGCTTAATGGCCCCGTGCCCGGCGAGGGTTCCGAAGCTTTCAGCGAGTCCTCCGAGACTCCTGACCCGCCCCGCGCCCTGCCGAGCGTGCTCGATGCGGCGGCTTCGCTGACGGGGGTGAAGAGCGCCTCCGCGGATTTGTTGTTCCGCCGCGCTCCGCGCCTGAAGAAGGGCGCCTCGAATGCCAAAAATGCAGAAAATCTACCTCATGAGGTTGATTTTTCCGGCTCTGACCTGCCCACGGTGGGTGCCGTGCACGCGGCGGTTCGCGCTCTCGACCATTCCTATGTGGCGGTTCAGGGCCCTCCGGGTGCGGGTAAGACTTTCCTCGCCTCGCATGTGATTGCGCGCCTGGTGGCTGAGGGCGCGAAGGTGGGCGTGGTGGCTCAGTCGCATGCGGTGATTGAGAATCTCATGGTGGCGTGCTGCGCCCGTGATGGTTTTGATGTTTCGCGTGCGGTGCGTCTACGCGGCAAGTCGGTGACTCCGGACGCCCCGTGGTCTGAGGTGTCTGATTCTGAGCTGGTGGAGCTGATTTCTGGTGCAGGCGGCCTGCTGTTTGGCGGTACGGTGTGGGATTACGTGAGTGAGCGTCGCGTGCCTGCCGGGTCGCTGGATGTTCTGGTGGTTGATGAGGCGGGCCAGTTCTCTCTGACGAATACGGTGGCGGCGGCTCGTGCGGCACGTTCGGTGCTGCTGTTGGGTGATCCGCAGCAGTTGCCGCAGGTGTCGACGGGTGTGCACCCGTACCCGGTGGATGTTTCGGCGTTGGGCTGGTTGTCTGATGGAGCGGCGGCGCTGGATCCTCGTTTTGGCTATTTCTTGGGTGAGTCGTGGCGTATGGATTCGGCGTTGTGCGAGCGGGTTTCGTGGCTGTCGTATGATGGCGCGTTGGCGAGCGCGGCGGCGGCGGCTGGTCGCGCCCTGCAGGGTGTTGCGCCGGGTGTGGTGTCGTATCCGGTGGAGCATGCGGGCTGTTCGGTGCGTTCTGTGCAGGAGGCGCAGGCGGTGGTGGATTGCGTGCGCGAGTTGTTGGGTCGTGAGTGGGTTCCGGCGGCTGGTGCTGAGCCGCGCCCTCTGGCGGCGGAGGATTGCATTGTGGTGGCGGCGTATAACGCGCAGGTTGATTGTGTGCGTGAGGCGCTGATTGCTGCTGGTTTGGCGGATTCTTCGGGTGCTGGCGTGCGTGTGGGCACGGTGGATAAGTTCCAGGGTCAGGAGGCTGCGGTGGTGTTGGTGTCGTTGGCGTCGTCGCGGGTTGATTCTGGGCGCGGTGCCGGGTTTGTGCTGTCGCCGAATCGTTTGAATGTGGCGGTGTCGCGCGGTCAGTGGCAGGCGGTGTTGGTGCATTCGCCGTGGGTGGCGCGTTCGGTGCCGCAGGATGTTGAGGAGGTGCTGGCTCTGTCGGGTTTCGCGGGCCTGGTGGAGTAGCGCCCCTAGTGCGGCCCTTATTCTGCGCTCTTCTACACTCCCCCGCCTGCTGCGTTGCGGGGGCGTCTTTGGTGCGCCCGCAACCGGGTTCAATCGGGTTATTTCAGGGTTCGGTTGGGCGGAAGCACCAAGACTGAATTGTAGTCATCCTAACCCTAATGTCAATACTCAAAATGAGGAAAGTTTTTCAACATGAGTTCATGCATATGACCCATATCTCCACTATGATTTAAGACACCAACAGATGTTGGGGGTTGAGCTGACTCGCTCAACCAAGATTCGATAGCCATAGATGACTATCTGTCGAAAGGAACACCAATGGAACTCGATATTCAGGATTTGATTACCTCATCCGAAGATGAGCTCAAGAGGGCTCATGGTGGTACCCGTCCTCCGGCACATCGTGTAGGCGGACAGTAAATAACCACCTCCAGAGGGGCTCGGTAATCTCAGTTACTCGAGCCCCTCTACGCATACAAACATCCAACAGATAGAAAGATGGAAAAATGTACCCAAAGCTTCGATTTGGTCACTCAATTATAAAAATTAAAAACAATAGATTCATTATTGGATCTATAACACAAGGCATATCAAACACAATTCATGACCCCTCGGGAAATTTTAAGAACCTGAATGAGATTTTAACAGGAGAATACACGATAGATGAGGTAGTTATAAAGACATCAGAAATTTTAGGATTAACTCCTAAAAATTCAAAGAAAATTATAGAATCACTCATAACGATGGGTCACATAGAAGATGGATCCTACCTTAAATCATCTACAAAATCTAATAGGTACTCAAGAAGTCGTGAATTCTTTTCTTGGATTGACACTTCAGGAAGTAGCGACCCTTTTCGGGTGCAAAATATTCTGTCCTCCTCGAAGATTGCAATTGTAGGTCTTGGAGGAATTGGTGGATCCGTGGCCATGAACTTAGCCTCTTCAGGAGTATCTCAAATACACATAGTTGATTTTGACAATGTTGAAGAGTCGAATCTCAATAGGCAAATTCTATACACAGAAAAAGACCTTGGGCTCAAAAAATCAACGGCTGCCATGAAAAATCTCCAAAAAATAAATTCAGAAATTCTTATTACATCCGAAGATAAGAAAATTACTTCCTCTGATGACCTCATTAAATATTTTAATGAATATGACCTAGTGTACCGTTGCGCTGACAGTCCAGACGATATACCATTTTGGTTCTCTGATGCTTCATTAAAATCTGGTAAGCCATGGATTGATGCAAGCTACAATGGCCCAATAATTAATTGTTGCATCTATGACCCAAAGGTTACAGGATGCTATAGATGCATCCGTGAAAGTAATCTACGAAATATGACTCGTCTAGGTTACGAGGAAGCTCATACAGATAAAGTCCCAGAGATAAATGCTGCAATATCTCCTATAGTCCTTATATCTGGATCACTTGCCGCATATGAAGGAATTAGGTATCTTGCCAAACTTAAGCCACAAAGTTTAGGTAAAGCAATACATCAAAATATGTTCGATTACAGTAATTCATACACAGTGGAGGTCCCCCATGAGTGTCAACACCGAGCTACTCAAGAATAGAGATTTTCGAAATACTCTCTTCGCCATTGGAGCCAACCAGCTCTCAGACTCGATGAGCTATATCACCACGCCCATCATTATTTTGGCGCTGACCGGCTCCCCCGAAGCTGCGAGTATCACCCTCTTCGTCGCGGGTGTTCTTGCCACCTGCGCCGGGGCGATATCTGGAACATGGGTTGATAGAATCGGCCCCTCGAAGTGCCTGGCGCTGTCCTGCATTGGTCAGGCGTTGTCCTGGGTGGCGATTCTTCTTTACCTCGTTTTCAACGTCACCAATATTTACGTTTTGGTGATCACGATTTCTCTCGCCGCCATCATTTCTACCTTCGACTACCCGAGTGAACAGTCCATCATCACCCGCGTAGTGCCCAAGGAACACCTGGGGTACGCCTCCGGTATGGGCGAGACGCGCGAGTCCACCGCCAACCTGCTGGGTGGCCCGGTCGCGGGCATCATTATCGGGTTCTCGACCGTGCTCATGACCGCCGTTCACGCGGTCGTCAACCTGTTGGCGTTCATCGTCGCGCCCAAGAGCTACGGTGCTAGTCGGCAGCCCGCAGAAGAGGAAGAAGGAGAGAAAACCAGCTTCTGGCAGGACTCAAAAGCCGGTTTCGAGTACATCCTGAAGAACAAGGTGCTGGTGTCCATTGCATTCGTTTCAACGCTTGCGAACTTTGGAACGGTCGGTATTCCGCTCACCTTCATCTACTACTACACCCTGGAGGGCGCACACCCGCTCTTCATCGGCATCTTTGCGAGCGCCTTCGGCGTGGGCGTGCTGCTCGGTTCGTTCCTGGTCGGCCCGCTGACCGAGAAGTTTGCGCTCGGCCCGCTCGGTATCACCTCCCTGGCCATCATGTCGGCCTGCTACCTGTTGTTGCCGGTGGTTCATTCGATGCTGTGGGCGGTGTGCCTGCTGATTGTGCTGGCGGGTATTGTGCTCCCCTCCTTCAATTCGAGCATCATTGCGTACATTAACGCGTCCACCCCGGAGCATATGATCGGTCGCGTGCACTCGGTGCAGGGCATCCCGAATATGGCGCTGACCCCACTGGCTGTTCTGCTGGCAGGCTTCCTCATTGTTGATTGGGGTATTACGTACACGGCGCTGTTCTACGCGGTGTTCATTTTCCTGTCGCTGGTGGTGATGGTATTCCAGAAGCCGCTGCGTCAGCTGCCGCATATCTCGCAGGTAACGAACGCACAGTAGTTCCGCGGTAGCCCCGTCTATCAACTCCACTCAACGCCCCCGAAAGCGAATAATTCAACGTGCACTTGCATGAAAATTATTTTCCTTTCGGGGGTGTTCTACGTCCTTTCGAGGATTTCTGCACACAGTGCACGCTCACGATAATTCCCCTTATCAATGCGCATTTTTAGGGGTTTAAATGTTGCCGGTATTACGGCGAACCTTACGCCGCTTGTTGAAGGTTTTACGGCATAATAGGAAGGTGTTCGTTCTAACCTTTATTCAACGTTCCGCACAGCACTCACTCACTGCACTGTCGGACGAACTCGCAAAGCTCAACCCGCGTGTTGCCTTCGCCCAGACATACCCTGACGAAATTCAGGGCGCCTTCGACCGCGCCAGCGACGCACTCCATGCGGCGCTCATTGCCGCGCGCGATAACGGCTTCTGGGTCGGCATCGGAATCGGCGAGCTCAACATCCCCCGATTCGCAGGCGCACTCGGCGCCGTCAGCACCACCGACTGCACCGGCGACGCCCTCGAATTCTCACGCCTCGCCGTCGAAGAAGCACAAGGAGGCGCACCCGTACGCTGCATCAGCGTCAGCGCCGACAACCGCCACCTCGCCGACCTCGCCGCAGGCTCCGCACGCCTGCTCTACCGCGTATGCGCCGACCGTACCGACGCCGAATGGCGCGTAGTAAACCTGCTCGTACCCGGCGTGCGCGGCCAGCAGAAAGCAGCCGCAACCGCGCTCGGCATCACCACCCAGGCGGTCAGCCGCACCCTCGTCCGCTCCCTCTGGCATGAGGAGCAGGCGGCACGCGGTGCCCTCATCGAGCTGCTGACCCGTATTGACCGTTCGCGCCGCCGCGCCACCTAACCGCCGCCGCGCATCCCTCATTCTTTCGCGCCTGCCAGCCTTTCGTACCTGGTACCTGCCAGCCTTCTGTACCTGCCGGCGCGGAACCGAACACCTGATCCCGCCCGTGATGGTCGCCCCCTGCCAGGGGTGAACTATCCGGGCGGGACGCTTTTTAAGCCCGCGCTGAATACCCTGTAGCTCGACGGGCAAAACCAGAGAAAAGGTAAACTTATCTTTATGCCTCTTTCAGAACTTTCCGTCAGCACCCAGAACTACCTCAAGGAAATCTGGAGCCTCGAAGAATGGACCAAAACCCCTGCCACCGCATCCGCCCTGGCAGAACGCATGGGCCTGCGCATTTCTTCGGTATCTGACGGCCTCAAGCGCCTCGCCGCCGCCGACCTGATCGAGCATCAGCCCTACGGCGCTATTGAGCTCACTGAAACCGGCCGCTCCTACGCGCTGGCAATGATCCGCCGCCACCGCCTCATTGAGACGTTCCTCGTGGAGACGCTCGGCTACACCTGGGACCGTGTGCACGACGAGGCGGAGGTTCTGGAGCACGCGGTATCCGACTTCATGGTGGACCGCATCGACACCCTGCTGGGGCACCCGACCCGCGACCCGCACGGCGACCCGATTCCGGATTCTTCGGGGCATATTAGTTTTCCGCAGACCGTGCCGCTGAGCCAGTGCGAACCCGGCGAAACAGTCGTGCTCGAACGCATTAACGATGATGACCCGCGCCTGCTGCGTTACCTGCAGGGCCACGGTTTTGTGCCCGGCGTGCGCCTACACATTGAGGAGGGTGCGCCCTTCTCGGAGGCGGTGAACGTGAGCGTGGTCGGTGCCGGTTCCGGCAACCTGCACGAGACGGACGCGGCTGGCGCGGTGAAGCCCGGCGGCACCATTATTCCGTTGGGTGCGGAGGCGACCGCCTCCCTGTTCGTGTCCCGCACGGTGCGCTAGGCGCAGGGCGGTAGAGGCACCCTAGAATTTCAGAAAATAGCGCTAGGCGGAGGTCCCGTAAAGGGCCTCCGCCTAGCGCTGTATTGAGTTAGTTTTAGGAAGCTGAGGGCTCAGTTTTCGTTGCAGCAGTGCTGAGTCGGCGGGCACGCATCCTGCCCAGCAGACCGTAGCGCGGGGCGAATACGTACGCCAGGGCGAACAGTATGCCCTGCGTGACGACCACGGCACCACCGGGGGATACGTCCGCGTAGTAGCTGGCGTACAAGCCGGTCAGCGTGCCCACCAGGGAGACTCCCACGCTCACCGCGAGCATCGGCACGAACCGGTCCGTGATGAGGCGCGCGGTGGAGCCGGGGATGACGAGCATCGCCACGACCAGCACCACACCCACGATCTGCAGTGCCACCACGGAGGTTAGCGCCAGCATAATGAGCAGCAGCGCGCCGAGCAGACGCGGACGCAACCCCACCGCCTGCGCAAAGCCCGGGTCGAAGGCGTACAGCACGAAGTCGCGGCGCTTGACCAGCAGCACGGCGGCAACAATCACCGCGAGGATGGCGACCTGCCAGACGTCCGACCAGGACACGCCCAGCACGTTACCGAAGAGAATATGGTTCAGGTCGGTATTCGACGGCGTAACCGAAATCAGCACCAGACCGAACGCAAACATGGTCGTGAACACGATGCCGATCGCGGCGTCCTCGCGCACGCGGCCGCTGCGCCGCACCCCGCCGATAAGAGTTACCGCCACGAGGGCGGCAACCACCGCACCCACTGCGAAGGGCGCACCAAAAATATAGGCGAGCACCACACCGGGTAGCACCGCGTGCGAAATGGCATCCCCCATAAGTGACCAGCCGAGCAGCACGAGCCAGCAGGAGAGCAGAGCGCAGACGGCGGCGGCAAGCACGGTGACCACGAATGCGCGGAGCATGAAGGGCAGGGTCAGCGGCTCCACCAGAAAGTTGAGGATGTCCATTTAGTTCTTCCCTTCCGCAGAGCTGATCGTAGTAGTGCCGGAGGTAGCAGCGCCGGTAGCGACCGACGCGCCGGCGTCCACTTCCATGCCGAAGGCACGCACCAGGTTCTCGGGGGCGAGCACCTTCTCGGGGGTGTCGTGCATCAGAATATCGCCGCGTAGCAGTAGCGCCTCGTCGGCGAACTGGCGCAGGCTCGCCAAGTCGTGCGTGGAAACCAGCACGGTCGCGCCCTCGTCACGCAGCTGTTCGATGACCTGAATGAGCATCGCTTCGCTACGCTTGTCCACGCCGGCGAAAGGCTCATCCAGCAGCAGCAGCTGGGCGCCCTGAGCGATAGCGCGTGCCACGAAGGCGCGCTTACGCTGACCGCCCGAAAGCGCCCCAATCTGACGGTCGGCAAGGTCGGTCAGTTCCACGCGGGCGAGCGCCTCATCCACGGCGGCACGGTCTGCGGCACGCAGGCGGCGGGTGATGCCGAGGTTGCGGTAGCGTCCCATGCTGACCACCTCGCGCACGGAGATGGGGAAGGTCCAGTCGATTTCTTCGCTCTGCGGCACGTAGCTGACGAGCCCGGCGCGGTGATGGTGCGCGTTCTTGCCGCGGCTGCCACGGTTACCGCCGACGGGCTGCCCGTCGAGGGTGATGCTGCCGGCGTGCATGGGTACGACCCCCATGATGGCTTTGAAAAGGGTGGATTTGCCGGAGCCGTTCATGCCGATCAGGCCGCAGATACGCCCGGTGTCCAGGGTGAAGGATGCGCCAGTGAGGGCGCGGACTGGCCCGTAGTTCACGTGCACATTTTCGCAGCTGAGAAGAGTGCTCATTCCTTGTGTTCTTTCTGGTGGTCACCGTATGTGTGGGGCGGGTGTACTTGCTTGCGTGTTGCTGAGTGGGTGCTGTGTGAGCGAGTGTTAACGGCGTGGGAGGAGCGGAGCCAAGAAGGCGACGCCCCTCCTATCCTATCGGGGGTTTGGGGTTTACCCAGGGTTTTCGATGCCGGGGTTGGCCCGGGTTTATGCCGGGTTTATTCGGGGTTTATGCCGGGTTTAGGAGTTGCCCTTGAGGCCCGCAACGATGGTACGTGCGTCGTAGCGGATCATGTCCAGGTAGGTGGGCACGGGGCCGTTCGCCTCGGAGAGCGAGTCCACGTAGAGCACGCCGCCGAATCGTGCGCCGGTGGCGTCTGCGACCTGGCGCATCGGGTTGTCAGAGACGGTGGATTCGCAGAACACGGCGGGAACCTGGTTCTCGCGCACGTAATCGATCGCGGAGGAAATCTGCGAGGGGGTCGCCTGCTGTTCGGAGTTGACCGCCCAAATGTACTTTTCCTTCAGGCCCGCGTCTGCCGCCAGGTAGGAGAAGGCACCTTCACAGGTGACCAGTGCGCGCTGGTTCTCGGGCAGGGTGGAGATTTCCTTGACGAGCTCGTCACGCACGCCCTGCAGCTGCTTCTTGTAGGCTTCACCGCGGGTCTTGTAGTCGGCGGCGTGGGCCGGGTCGAGAGCACTAAATTCGCGAATCATCACGTCCACGTACTTTTGCACGTTGCTGGGGCTCATCCAGGCGTGGGGGTTGGGCTTGCCCGCGTAGGCGTCCTCGGTAATGGAGATGGGCGTGACCCCCTCGGAGACGGTCACGTGCTTAGCATGGGATTCTTCAACGAACTTCGCGAACCAGGATTCCAGGTTCAGGCCGTTGTCGAGCACCAGGTCGGCGGCGTGTGCCTTCTTCAGGTCGGAGGGGGTGGGCTCGTACTCGTGAATCTCTGCGCCGGGCTTGGTGAGGGATTCGACGTTCAGGTCGTCGCCTGCCACGTTGCGGGCGATGTCTGCGAGCACGGTGAAGGTGGTGAGCACGGTCTTCTTGCCGCTGCTGCTCTTAGCGCCTTCGGTGGTGCTGGAGGTGCTACCGCAGCCGGTGAGCACGAGTAGCAGGGTGAGTGCGAGGGCGGCGCAGAGCGCCTGGACGAGGCGGCGTGCGTTGCTGCCTGCGGGGGTGAAAGCGTTCATGAGGCATCCTTCATTGGAAGTCACGGGTTTGAGTATGTGGTTGATGTATGGGATTTGCCGCGCCGGGACGCTAGGGACACGGTTGTGTCTGCGCAGGCATCATAATGCGCTTTTGCCTGTCGTCCCGGGCGGAATTTAACAATAGTTCGGCTAGCCGAACTTTTCAACTAAGCCACACAGAAAACCCCGAAATATTGGCAGAAACCCAGGGGCAGGCATAGGAACAGCCGCCCAGAGACAGGCACACAGAAGCACCAGCAGATACAGCAAGGAGGCGAGGGACCCCTCCCCCGCCTCCTTACTACACGCGGTTCTACGGCAAGCTATACGCTCGGATTAGTCGGCAATCTCAACCACGACCGGCGTGTGGTCGCTTGCGCCTTCACCGGCGCGTTCCACCTTATCGATCCAGGCACGTTCCACGCGTGCGGCGAGCGCGGGCGAGAACAGCTGAAAGTCAATGCGCATGCCCTCATCCTTGGTGAAGCGGCCCGCCTGGTAGTCCCAGTAGGTGTACTCGCCCGGAGTGTGCGGGCGTACTACGTCCACCATGCCCTCTTCGAGTAGGGCGGCGAAAGCGCGGCGTTCGGGTTCGGAAACGTGGGTCATTTCGTTGCGCAGGAAGTAGTCTATATCCCACACGTCGGCATCCTCGGGGGCGACGTTCCAGTCACCGACCAGGGCAAGCTGCGACTGCGGGTTAGCCGCCAGTTCGTTGTGCACGTTCTGACGCAGCGCCTCCATCCAGCGGAGCTTGTAGTCCATGTGCGGGTCGGTCAGGCCGCGGCCGTTGGGCACGTAGAGGCTCCAGACACGCACACCGCCGCAGGTCGCACCAATAGCGCGCGCCTCCAGCGCCTCGGGCTCGCCGGGCTTGCCGAAGTGCGGCTGGTTATCGAAGCCGCGCTGCACGTCTTCGAGGCCAACTCGGGAGGCGATTGCCACGCCATTCCACTGATTCAGGCCGAAGTGCGCAACCTCGTAGCCCATGAATTCGAAGAGGTCGAAGGGGAAGGTTTCATCTTTGGTTTTGGTCTCTTGCAGGGCGAGCACGTCAACGTCGTGTTCGTCGAGCCAGTCTTCGACGCGGTTCTCACGGGCGCGGATTGAGTTGATGTTCCAGGTGGCAATCTTCATGCCTTCTAGCTTAGCGGGTATCGCGTTCCCACCTCATCGGAGCGTCCCGGTATAGCACACCGCCCGCCTGCGTAACCCATTGGGTCGCACCGGCGGGCGGTGAATATATGCGCTAGTCAGCGCTGAATCTAGTTAGCACTGAATCTGGTCGGTATTACTCCTAGTCAACGGCGGGAGTGCCCACAACCTTCAGGCCCTTATCGCCGTACGCCTTGAGCATGTACAGGGCGTCGGAGAAGTACAGGGGGCTGGCAGGGTTCACCACGTCTGCCACGCCGTCACCGTCGCGGTCCACTTCGGGGTAGGTGCCGAGCGTGCGGGCTGCCCAGCGGTTTTCGGTCTTGAACTGTTCAGCCTTCTTGACTACCTTCTTGGCGCGCTGGGGGCGGCGAATCTGGCGCAGGCGTGCGGCACCGTCGGGGCTACCTGCGGCACGATACAGGAACGCGGCGATGGTGTGGCGGGTGGCGTACTCGTCCGGGTGGAAGAGCCCGTCATCCCAGCCGGAGGTGATGCCCGCATCCGCCGCCCAGATGTAGGCGGGGTAGTCCGGGTCGGTGGTTGCCACATCCTTGTAGGGGGAGGTCGTGGGCAGGTTCTTGACGGTCGGGGATCCCGCCATGCGGTAGAGCATGCGCACCAGCTGGCCGCGGGTGACGCTTGCGCTGCTGTGGCGGCGGGTGACGGTGTATTCTTCGCTGCCGAGGTAGCCGTGGCAGACCGCCCACACGCCGGGGGTGGCGCTCATGGTGCCGAGGAAGTTGGCGACGCATTCTAGGTATGCAGGGTCGTCCTTGGGCTGCTCTGCCTTGATGACGAGCTGCAGGTTCACTGCGGGTTTTGCGGCGTGGGCTTCTACAGCGTGGGCGGCAGGCTGTGCGCTCACCGCGGAGGTGACGGGTACGGCACCGAGAACGAGTGCGAGAGTGAGGGCGAAAGTGCGGCGTGCGCGGGGAGCGGGTGTGAGTGCTCGAGAGATAACCGGAAGCATGGATTTTTCCTTATGTAATTGTGGTTGGGAACCGGCCGGAAGGAACCGATTTTTGGGTCAACTGCGGGGTCGCCAAATGGAGCGAATAATAAAAGGGGAAAGGAGTGCGTTGAGGAATAGTAAGAAGCGGCAATGAATAGGGGCTGACGTGCGGCGATACGCGGTTTTGGCGTGTACCAATGATGTGCGTGTTCCGCATGCTGTCGCACGGCTATGGTGGTGCACAGTGAATGGACTGTTTTACACCACCATAGAAAGTTTAAAGTACATATTAATATTTTATTCAATATTTAATTGAGACTTTTATCAACTAAAAATTAAACATTGTTCTAAACGACAAAGCAGCTGCGAATGGTATGTATTCCATTCACAGCTGCTTTGATTTTTAGCTGATATATAGCGGTATAACGCACCTACTAGGGCACACGCACCTCCCTCACGATTCACAGGAAAGTCCTGGACCGGTTCGGGCGTGTCTACTAGCCTCTACTAACCGCGCATCACGTTATAGGCTTCCTTGGTGAGCTGACCGGCGGGCGAGGTGGAGTGGCGCAGCTCCTCAACCTCAATAACCACGTTCGCGCCGATTGCGCCGGTAACGTACACGCGGCGGCCGAGCATATTACCCTCGCCGATGCGGTCGTCCTTGGCGGTGCCTTCGGTGATGCGCAGGTCGTAAATCTTGTTTTCAATGTAGAAGCCGTACAGGGAGGCGGGCTTCTCCGGCGGGTTGTAGGAAACGGGCGCGACCATGCGGGTACCGCGCGCGTTGCGGCTGATGTACCAGTTGGCGGCCTCGTCGGCACCGGCGGCACCGCTGACGGTGCCAGCCCAGCTGGAACCTTCCGCTTCGCATCCGATGAAGACGTTGTGCGCCCACTCAACAATCCAGCCGTGACCCGCGTTGGAGCGTGCGGTGCAGCCGATGAACATGTTGCGTTCACCCTGCACGATCCAGCCTGCGCCGGCGTGGCGGGTGGCGGGCTCGTAGAGGGCGTTCTTGTTGCTGGTGCGGTGGTTGCTGTTGCTGGAGCAGTTCTCGAACTTAGCCTGCGCCGCGTACACCTCGATACCGGCGTAGGAGCCGCCGCTGAGATTCGCCTCGGCAACGTCTACACCGCGCAACTTGTTGTCTGCCGCGCCGGAGTTCTGGCCTTCGTTGGGGCGGCGGGGGTGGCCGGCGGGCTTGCCGAGCAGCAGGCCCTGGTTGAGGGTGCGGCGGATGGTCACGTCGTCAATTTTCATGCCCTGGTCGTCCAGGCCGAGCACGGCAACGCCGATGGCGGTGTCCCAGACTTCCACGCCGGCGATAACGGGCACGATGTCCGGTTCGTTGAGCAGGTCGCCGGTCAGGTGGGTGTGGAAGATGACGCCGGCGACGTTGTTCAGCGGGGCGGTGTGCGCATCGAGCGGGTAGCTGCTGATGGGGGTGTTTGCGGCGTTAGTGCGGATGTGCAGGTTGCGTACGCCCATGCGCATGGGCTTGTTGGCGTTGTAGTTGCCGTAGACGGGGGTGGTGTAGCTGCCGACGTGGAACACGCCGGTGTATTCGGTGTGGCCGTTGGCGGTGGTGGGGATGGCGCGGTCGGAGTGCGCGATGACGACGGTTGAGGAGCCGTAGCCGAAGATTTCGACGCGGTGCTTGATGTCGATGAAGGGGTAGGAGACGCGGTAGATGCCGCGGGGTAGTTCTACGGATCCGCCACCGCGTGCGGCGACGTCGTCGACTGCGCGCTGGATGGCTGCGGTGGAGTCTTTGGCACCGGTGGGGTCTGCGCCGTAGTTGATGGCGTTGATGCTCATGGGCGTATCGGGCATGAGGGGCTCAATTCTTTCGATGGGTACCGCGTTCGGTGCTGAAGGCGGCGCGGGTGAGTGAATTGAGTGAATACGGCTGTATGCGGTGAATACGGTGCTACGTGGGTGCAGTGTTGAGTTTGCGTGGTGCGGTGTGTTGGGCGCATTTCTGCGGGTGTTTTGACGTGTGCGGGTCTGTGCACCGGCAGACCTGCCTCCTGCTCAAGGGTACCGCATTGGGCGTGTGGAGGCGATGACCGGGCGCTGTGATGCCCGCTCCCCTGCCCTGTTTTTCTACGGTTTTTCGGCCGTTTTGTGGGCGGGTTAAACGCCGAGGGGCGGGGATTACTCCCCGCCCCTCAGGCGTATGCGTTTTAAGATTTTGTGATCACGAGCCTCAGCTCGCAGGACCTAACCCGTGAGGGTTAGCCCATGAACACGCCGTTGCCGCGCTTCTCCAGCTGCTTCGGCGCGAAAGTCGCGTGGCGAATATGATCCACCTCAATGAGCACGTTATCGCCCATAGCGCCGGTCACGTGAACACGGCGGCCGACCATGTTGTTCTCACCAATACGGTCATCCTTCGCAGACGCAGTCGTAATGTGCATATCGCGAATGTTGTTCTCAATGTAGAAACCGTACAGGGAAGCCTTCGCCCAGCTGTAAGGGTTGTGCGAACGAGGAGCCACGAAGCGGCTACCGCGTGCGTTACGGCCAATGTACCAGTTCGCCGCCTCGTCACCTCGAGCAGCGCCAGTAACAGCGTCCTGGAAGCTGGAGGACTCACCCAGGCAGCCAATGAACTGGTTGTTGCCCCACTCCACGAGCCAGCCGTGACCGGCGTTCTCCTGGGCGGTGCAGCCAATGAACATGTTACGGGTGCCCTGAATGAACCAGCCTGCGCCCACGTGGCGAGTCTTCACCTCGTACAGGGCGTTCTTACCCTGGTTGCGCTTGTTGAACCAGCTGGTGGACGCCT
This sequence comes from Rothia sp. HMSC062H08, assembly GCF_001810775.1. NCBI lineage: Bacteria > Bacillati > Actinomycetota > Actinomycetes > Micrococcales > Micrococcaceae > Rothia > Rothia sp. HMSC062H08. Next base: position 22,700 of record NZ_KV802671.1, on the reverse strand, counting down.
CAAACTTGGACTGAGAAGTGTAAATCTCGATACCCGCGTAGGTGCCGAAGCTCATGTTTGCGTCAGAGACGTCAATCATGGAGAACTTGTTATCTGCCGCGCCGGGGGTGTCACCCTCGCGGGGGCGCAGCGGGTGGCCGACAGGCTTGCCGACCAGCAGGCCCTGGCGCAGGGTCTGGCGGATGCGCAGCTTGTCAATCTTCATGCCCTGGTCGTCCAGGCCCAGGATCGCAACGCCAATGGCGGTGTCCCAGATTTCGATGTTGGACAGGGTGGGCACTGCGTCCGGCTCACCGGGGTTAGCGTCCGCAATGCGGGTGTGGAAGATGACGCCTGCAACGTTGTCGACGGGCTGGGTGTGCTTCTCCAGGAAAATCTGGTTGCTCTTAGAATCCAGCGGCAGGTTGTACTTGTTGGTGCGGATGAACAGGTCACGCACGCCCATACGCATGGGCTTGTTCTGGTTGGTGCCACCGCTCATGGGGGTGGTGTAGCTACCGGTGTGGAAAACGCCGGTGCATTCGTAGCTACCATTCTTGGACGACGGGATGCTCTTGTCAGTGAAAGCGACGATTCGGGTTGCCTGACCGTGGCCGAAAATCTCGACGCGGTGCTTCATTTCGATGAAGGGGTAGGAGACGCGGTACATGCCGCCGGGAATCTCCACGGAGCCGCCGCCCTGCGCAGCAACATCATCGATAGCCTTCTGGATAGCACTAGTGGAGTCTCGTACGCCGGTGGGGTCAGCGTTGTACTTGGAATCGCATACGTTCACGCTCATGATGGTAGCCATGGAGTGTCCTCTTTCTTGGCGGATACAGAACAGCGATTAGCGCATAGATAGTGTCTTCTACGCGCGTCATTAAGCTGAGTGTATCCAGTTGTGTTTGAGTGAATAAATGGTTTTGAGCTTCCTTCCGGTTGAGTGAGTGAGTCTCTTCCGGTGTGGGATGCGGGCGGGGAGTGAATCCGCTGCATCAATGCTCGTGGGCGGCGTGAGGGAGTGAATCTCAACCGTTCCCATATGTGAGTCATAAATTCTTGCATACAGGATGCGAATCTGTCTAACCCACGACAAAACATTCTAGGGCAAAATTGGGGCTTTTTCGCCGCTCAACGCCCGATAGTGTTGATTGTCTCCTCGGTCACTTTTATGCAATAAAGTGCACATACCCCACAAAAACCCAACTGACCAGTACAAATACCACATTTTGCACACAAATGCACTAGTCAGGGAATTTTTTGGCAGTGCGCGCCACATCACTTCATAAACCAATTGATACGGCCCAAGGTCCCCCATTAAAACCCCTCATCAGAGGCTTATCTCACAGACTCAGAGGCCCCCAATAGCACCCGGCAAGCAACCCCAGCAGATAGGGTTCAAGCCCCTACTGAACTTCCTTCGCGGAGGCGGCACCCACCACATCCAGGCGCGCATAGCGGCCCGCAAGCCAGGTACAAATCATCAACTGAACCTGATGGAAAATCATGATCGGCAGCATCATCAGGCCCAGCGAGCCCGCACCAAAAATAATGATCGCCATCGGCAGGCCAGCCGCCAGCGACTTCTTCGAACCGCAGAACTGAATCGTAATGCGGTCGGCACGGTTGAATCCCAGGCGCTTAGCCAGCTGGTCAGTCAGCCACAGCATGAACACCACAATAATCGCCATGAGCACGACCAGCAGCACAATCTGCCACCACGCCACGCGCGTCCACACGCCCTGCACCACCGAAGCGGAAAACGCCGAATACACAATCATCATGACCGAGAACTTATCCAGCCACTTGGTCGTCGGCTTCTTGGCAAACTCCCCCACCCAGCGGCGCGTCAGCTGACCGAGCACGAACGGCAGAAACAGCTGAATGGCGATGTCCAGGAAGACCGTTCCAGAGAACTCAATATGGCCCGTGTTCATCAGCAGCATGGCGAGCAGCGGGGTCGCTACCACACCCACAATCGAAGAGAGCGAGGCGCTCACAATCGCCGCCGCCACGTTACCGCCCGCAATCGAGGTGAACGCAATCGATGCCTGCACGGTCGAGGGCACAAAGGTCAAGAACAGAATGCCCATGTACAGCCCATCACCGAGCACAAAACGCAGTGGTGAAAGCGCCAAACCGACCAGCGGGAACAGCACGAACGTGCAGCTCAGAATCATCAGGTGCAGACGCCAGTGGGTCAAGCCGCGAATAGCCTCCGCGGTGGAGAGGCGAGCGCCGTACAGGTAGAACAGCAGGGCGACCGCGAACTTCGTTCCGGTGCTGAACCATTCGGCGAAGTCGCCACGCGCCGGCACAATAATTGCGAGGATGACCGCGCTAATGAGCATGGTCAGCAGCGGGTCGAGCTTGATAGAGCGAAGTGATGAAAGCATGCTGTCCATTCTATGCCTGCGGCATGCAGCGGATGCAGTGGCGGGCGCACCTTCTCACCTGAGGGTCGTGCAGGAGGCGGTTAACGGCAGAACCCGCCGGAGTGCGTTAGCACCCCGGCGGGTTCGTGAAGGTTATTGAGCTGTGCGGCTCAGATGAGACGTTCAGAGTAGGCTCAGCGGCTACTTCTTATCACCGTCGAAGCCGTAACCGTAGGAGCCGCCCTCAGAGGAGTTGTTGCCGTACTGGCCGTAACCGTACTGCTCGGGAGCAGACTGGCCATTAGAAGACTGACCGTTAGGCTGGCCATTAGAGGGCTGCTCAGGGGCGGGCTGGCCTGCACCGTTCTGACCTGCGGCAGGCTGACCGAAGCCGGGCTGCTGACCGTAGGCAGGCTGACCCGGCGCGGGCATCTGCGGGCCACCGGGAGCACCCGGCGCCGGCACACCACCGGCGGCAGCGTACGCATCCCAACGCTGGCCGTGGAAGGCACGAGCTTGCTCGGTGAGCCAGCCAGCGAACAGCGTGGAGTTCGCGTCGAACTCGGGGGCGTTCTCGGGCTTGGAGTACACATCCACGGTTTCCAGGGTGTGGTCTGCCCAAACGTCCTGATGTTCACGCATGAACTCGGTGGACTGAATCGGGTCGGGCCACATGTGCACCGGCTCCGCCGCCGGGATCAGGACAGGAACGCGCGGTGCGGCGTCCTTGACCGGGTTCTCAGTCGGGCGCCAGAACACGCGGCCGGGCTGGGTGCGATCACGCAGCGCGTGCGCACGCCAGGTGAGGATGGGGTGGCTTGCCAGCAGGTTCACGTACCAGACGGCAAGGCCGCGGTCGGTCACGGCACGGTCGGCAAGCTCATCGAAGTTGACCTGCTTGTTCAGGTACTTACCTGCCGCAAGCACCTTGACAGCACCCTCAGCGCCCTCGGGGCAGAAGCGGTAGCCGAAGTTATCGGCGGTGTACTCCTGCGAGCGGGACAGCGCACTCGACAGCACCGGAATCTGGTTGAACAGCGTAGTGAAAATCAGACGGAAATAACCGACGTGACCTGCGGCGATGTGGCCCACCTCGTGGCCAATGATGAAGCGCAGCGCCTGCGGGTCACGGGACTTACCACCGATCTCAAACAGGTCAGAGTACAGGCAGATGTAGCGGCGGAAGCCGTGACCTGCCGCGAAAGCGTTCATGGTGCCGTTACCGAGAACAACGTACGCATCCGGTACACGGCGCAGACCTGCCGCCTCCGCTGCTTCGGCGAGCATCTGGTACGCCTCAGGGAACTGGGTCGGGGTGATGCGCACACCGCGAACACGCTGCTGTGCGTAGTAGATTGCACGAACAATGAAGATGGCAATCGGGCCCAGGATGAGCAGACCAACCGTCTGGAAAATCAGGTCTTCCAGGCTTGCGGAGGTGCTGCCGGAAGGGACTCGAACCGAGCCTTCACCGGTTGAGCTGAAGACGTAACGCATCATCGAGCTGAACAGGTCAGCCAGCGCCATGAACAGCACAATGTAGCCGACCGCGGTGACGGCGTAGGCGGCGACCAGCCACGGAATTTCGGAGGGGTGACGCAGCGCGTGCAGCACCTTCGGCGGCAGCATCGACTGGTAGGCGAAGAGCTTCGGCTGGGGCAGGGGGCTGACCGGCTTCTGGCGCTCGTCTTCGGGGAGCCAGCCGGCGGAGAGGTCCTGCGGGAGGGGCTCACCGGGGGCGTGGAATGCCTGCTGGCCGGGCTGGGCGTTGAACTGCCCGCCGGGCTGCTGGTGGTTTTCAGGGGGTTGAGTCATGTCTCGTCCGCTTCGTATCGAGTGTTATCTGATTCCACTCTATCGTTTTTAGGCACTTACTAGTGAATGTGAATGCGCTTTTTCTCATAGAATGCCCATTCGCGACGCTACGGTACGCCACGGCATCGGAATACACAGCGCCGGGGCGCACAGTGCAGAGATTCCGGAACACACAGTGCAGGGGGCGCACCGCCTTGTGGGCATAAGAAATCCGCCGCAGCACCCATACAGGATGGGCGCCACGGCGGATTACTTTACGCTGAGCCGCCTACACGGCGGGGTGCGTGGGGCTTAGAGGCTCTTGACGAGTTCCTCGGTAGCCTCAGCGATAGCCTTCTCCTCGTTGGTGGGGATGACCAGCACCTTGATAGCGGAATCCTCGGTGGAAATCACGCGCGGCTCGGGGGAACGCTTAGCGTTCTCTTCCTCGTTGTACTTGATGCCGAGAGCGCCGAGGCGGTCCAGGACCAGCTTGCGGAACTCGCCGGAGTTCTCACCGATACCTGCGGTGAAGATCAGTGCCTGCGCGCCGCCAACAACCAGGTTGTAGCCGCCAATGTACTTCATCAGGCGGTAGGAGGTCATGTCCAGTGCGAGCTGTGCACGCTCGTCGCCGGACTGTGCAGCCTCAACGACCTTACGCATGTCGTTGGAGCCAGCCAGTGCGAGCAGGCCGGACTCCTTGTTCAGGATGGTGTCCAGGCGTGCACCGTCAATGCCCTCACGAATCAGGATGGTGGTCAGTGCCGAGGGGTCGATGTCGCCGGAGCGGGTACCCATGATCAGGCCAGCCAGCGGGGTGTAGCCCATGGAGGTGTCGACGGACTTGCCGCCCTTCACAGCGGTCACGGACGCGCCGTTACCGAGGTGAGCAACGATGCCGTTGAACTCGTCGCGTGCGATGCCGAGCATGTCAGCTGCAACGTGGGAGACGTACTCGTGGCTGGTGCCGTGGAAGCCGTAGCGGCGGATGCTGTACTTGTCAGCCAGGTCGTAGGGGATTGCGTAGCGCCATGCTTCTTCGGGCATGGTGGAGTGGAACGCGGTGTCGAAGATTGCAACCTGCGGCAGGGAGGGCCACTTGTGCATTGCTGCGCGCATGCCCTGAGCGTGTGCGGGGTTGTGCAGCGGTGCCAGCGGGGAGAGGTCGTCGATCTGCTGGACAACTTCCTCGGTGAGCAGGGCGGGGTGGGTGAACTTCTCTGCACCCTGCACCACGCGGTGGCCGACTGCCTGCAGCTCACGGCCTGCCAGGACGGGCTCGAGCTTCTCGGACATGATGTCGAATGCGACCTCGTGGTTGGGCACGTCGGTGCCGATGTTTTCGACGAGGCCGGAGGTCAGCATCTGCTCTGCCTCGGGCAGGGAGGTGTCACGCACCTGGTACTTCAGGGAGGAAGAACCGGCGTTCACAACGAGAATAAGCATGAAAGTATCTTCTTTCGTAGTTTTCTTTTCTGCTCCATTCTCGCACTTTTCGAGCCTGCGTGCGAGACGGCCCCGACCGCGTTTTTAACGGGGGTTTTTGTCGCGGGCAGTATCGGGGCATTATCGGGGGCAGGAGGGGCGGGTGTGCACAGTGTGGCGCCGTACTCGTTCAGAACTGCCACCGACGAATCGGTCCAGGCTATAGGTTTGGCCCTATAGATTCGCATTTCGTCCTCGATAGTTCTTGGAGAAAAACGTAGTACTTGGGTCAGCTCACGCATCTAAATTCACCACTTCTTTGAAACGATCAAGGTTAGAGCGCGAGTGAAGGACAATCACAACCTGCTTGTCACTGCCCTCGATAGCGCACGCCATCGATTCGAGCTCAGTGCGCTCCTCTGACGGAGTGAGACTCTTCAAGGTCTCATCAAGCAACACAAGCCGGGCAGCGCCTTCACGTAACACGGAACGCGCAAGCATGAGCCCGCTCGAATTCGATGCTTCAGATGCGAACGGATCGATATCTGGTACGATTACCACTTCGCCTTGGGGATACCGGCGGTATAGAGCATCAAGCATGACGGACTTCCCCGCGCCAGTTGGTCCAATCAAGGCAACCATAGAACATCCAGAGTCAAGAACGCTCTCAAGCAGAGCCAGGTCAGCAGACCGCACGGGCGGATAAGAACGGTCGGCACGGTACTCTTCAAGCATCCGAACACGCTCCGCAGTCAAGCTGACTACACCAACCTGTTGCAGCGTCTCCACCGTAGATTGGATGCCAGATGACAGAGTTACTGCAAAATATATTACGACCGCGGGAGCAACCACTGAGTTCGATCCTTCGACCATCAGTGCCAATACCACTGCAGAAACGTTCAGTGACAACACAAGCAACTGGATCAGTCCCGTACGCAGTGCGTAGGCGTTCGCCAACTGAATCGAACTGCTGACGTATGCAGCCTCCGAATGAGCGTAGGCTTCTTCTCCAGCCCGACGCAGCCCTGCACTGACGGGCGCAGCGTGTAAGCCAGCCTGGGCACCAGCCACCCCGATGAAGTCACCTCGGCGATTGGCAGCCGTCGTCGAGGCAGGGAGAATCCACCTTGAACCCTGACGCATAGCAAGCATCGCTAGGGGTGCTACCGCCAACACAGCAATCATGAACAGCGGGGCGCCGGCCACTGCGCCTCCGACGAGCATAAAGGTCTGTAGAATGACCATAAATACCGAACCCAGGGCGCTAGGCACCGACATCTGAAGGTCGGAGAAGTCTTCACCCATCCGCCCCATGACCGCACCGCTTGTTCTAGGACTAGCGAATCGATCGAGCCTCCGTATAACCCGGTCGTGCAAATCGCTCAGCCTAGCGATGGGAGCCGAGTAGAGCGGGCCAAAGAACATGACGGACCCAACAATTGCTGCCAGTGCGCAAGCAGCTGACACTCCAGCAACCTGAGCAGACAGCCCATCGCTGTGAGCAATCGTCAATGCAAAAGCAACTTCGGATCCGCTCAAGAGTAGGGCGCCACACGTAATCCACACCAAATGCGGTCCAAACAACAACAGGGCCGATCGTCGGAATGTGGCACGCTTCGGCTCAGGGTCAGGAAGGTCCTGTCCCTCGCTCACATCCGTCGAACCAGCATCTACCCCCTTAGTTGCCCCGGGGCTATGAGCCTGCAACTCAAGAGGGTCTACCCTCGCATCATTGCCGGGGGTGAAGGCACTCGGTACGTACTCCTCCGAGCTTGCCAGAAGTGTGCACGTTGGCACGCACTCTAAGATCCTCTCGGCAACCACTTCTCGTGCTACAGGATCAAGCGCTGCGAACGTATCGTCCAAAATTAGCCAGTCCGGTTTGTCTGCCAAAACGATAGCGACAGCAGCACGGTGTCTCTCTCCTGACGACAAGGTTGTTGCGTCTTGCCAGAACCGCCCGATCACATCCTCAGTGAGCCCCATATCTAAAGCGAGGCTAGTGAACCGGGATACCTGATGTGGCGAAGCAGAAGCTCGCCACGCTGACAACACCGAATGGGACATTTCCGGGTTGCGTGGTACGAAAGCAGAATCGGGGGTGGTCACGGATGTGCGCAATGCTTCAGCGCGCTCAGACGTAGCTGCAAGCACCTCTCTAGAATTTGAAGGCTGCCCCACCCAGTCCTGCTGTTTAACCGTGCAATTTGGAGACGACTCGAGCTTATCGAGCTCACGCATCATTGGCACAGCGAGCCGAATAACCCGATAGTTTACGATGTTGTTCTGCACCGCTGCGTACAGGTAGCGGGCAGCCAAAATAATTCCAACACCGAAATGAGCGGATGGCCAGAACCACGCGCCGAGAACCGCAACCACAGCGAGCACCGCAGTTAGTGCTCCCCGTTCAAGGAATCCATTCAGGACCTGCAACGGGACCCGTCTGTGCAGAAGCTGCTCTTCGGTGTTTCGGATGCTAGCGATCTTGTCCAGGGCGGTACCCCAGCTGGGGATGCTTTGCCCTCGAGGCATCGCGTTTGCTACACGCTGGATCCACTGCCTACGCTCTCCCTCTAGAGCGACGTACTGTTCCCATAGTCGGCCCACCAAGTTGATGAGACGGACGCTGACGAATACCAATCCAGTGATGAGCAACGCAGCGATGGCGCCGCTTGCACCATATAGCGCGAGCGAAGCCGCGAGAAAGGCAATAATCTGAACGGTTGAAACGGCGAAATCAACAACGAAGGCAAACTGGCTGATCTGTCCTGGGTATGTGAGAACATGTCCGTGAGCTTCCGGCGGATGGGATGACCTACTAAAGATGTCCCGGAAACGGCGGTATGTGAGATGTCGAACCGCGATCGTGAGAATAAGCTCTTGGCGTTCCTTCACCCAGTACCCTAGGCTTTCAGCCAGGAAAGCGAAGATGAGTAACCAAATAGCACTGCCTGGGGTCCTCTCACCTGACGTTACCCGGCCGATACCTGCCGTAATCATCAGAGCCCCTGCAACATTCAGTAGGCCAGCGGTGAAGACGGTGAAACTCGTGCTCGTTGGCGCGAATACCAAAGCAAGCCAGCGGATCCGTCTCGGCAGGTTCCGCGCTATCCTTTGATAGCGTACATACAAGTGCTCGATGGGCATGTCTCTCAGATGCAGGCTAGGAGCGCTCTGTGCTTCGCCCCGTCGCTTGTGATTAATCACCATTACATTTCCAGTCATTCGGTATTCGAGTTCAGGTGTACGGCCTCGTTAAACCGCAAAATAGATATCCAGAATACTTTCTGGTGTTCTGAGTGGTGGAAGCACCCGGAAGCATTATGTCGCCTGACCCTAATGTAGCAGACATGGGATGAATCACACGGCGACTACAGGAGCCTTACACAATGGTGGCGTGAGCAGATGGATTACCACATACCGATACTTATGTCTGCAACCGGCCCGTTCCGCTACTGCAAAGATGGATTCCACGATTCTGCCAGTTATAGGCGGGATACATTCTGGTGCGGCCCCTCCCCTGCTTCTTATGCTCGCGGGCTATTCTTCGTCGTCATCAACGGCGGGCAGGCCCAGCAGGGCGGTTCCCGCCTCGGTGAGGGACCAGCGCATCGTGCGGCCAGCCTTCACACCCTCAACAAACCCAAGCCCCTGCAGCAGTTTGAGCCTATCGCGCAGAGTCGGCGCCGTAACCCCCAGCGCCTCCTGCAACTCGCTCGAAGTGGGGGCAACCGGCGCACGGAAAATCTGCACCTGCCCCAGCAGGTACAGCAGCCGCAGAACATCATCAAGCTTCTTCGAAGTCAGCCCGGGGGTGCCACCCGTCCAGGTGCGGCTGCCCTCCAGCTCAGCGATACGCTTGCCAAGGGCACGCCACGCACGGTCACGTGATTCCAACTCGTCTACCAGGTGCTCCTGCGCTTGCTCGATCAGCCCCAGAAAAACATGCAGAAAACCGGTCACCTCACCGTAGTTGAGGGGTTCTTCCGCCGCGCTAAACGCCTTGTAGTAGCGGCTCTTCTGAATGTTGAGCGTGCTCGGCAGGGTGAGGGTCGTCAGCCGGGTGAGTGTCTGCCCCAGGTGGGACACCAGCAGGTACCTGCCCAGGCGGCCGTTGCCGTCGTAGAAAGGGTGCGTGTATTCCACCATGAAATGCGCGGCGATCGCGGAGAATAGCGCCGGCACGTTCGGGTCGAGGGCATGGTCAAGCGCCGCCTGAACGTTGGCGGTGATGGTTACTTCGCTGTCGGGGGCGCGGTGAATTTCTCGGGTGTTGTCGTGGATAACCACGGGTTTGGTGCGGAATAGAGCCCCGTCTGGGCGGTCTTCTTCGGCGAGGTGCCCTTCGAGTAGCGTGTCGTAGAGGCTACGCACCTGCTCAACCGTGGAGGGTGGGCGGCCTGCCCCCAGGTCTTTGAGGAGGTTCACGAATTCGACGGCGCGTTTGGCGCGGGGGTCCTCGCTGTCGCCGGAGGTGAGTGCCTCAGAGATGAGCTGGCGTGTGGTGTGCACACCTTCGATGCGGTCGGACGCCACGATGCTGCGTACTGCCAGGTCGAGTAGGTAGCTTTGCATGGCGATGCTGGGCAGTTGGGAACTCAGCTGTTCGATGTGCCGTTCACGGCGCATGATGCGTTCAAAGGATGCGAGCGCGGTGCGGTCTGCCAGGTAGAACAGGGGGTGCTCCCCGACGTTGAATTCGTTAAGGAGGTAGGTGGAGTGGCCGTTGCGGCGTGCCTGCATTTCGGTTTGTGCGGCGGCTTTGCCGCGTTCGTGGAAGATGCTTTTGAGGGTGCGGTACCTTGTGTTGGTGGTGTTCACGTGTGCCCTCCTTGATGGTGTAAAAAATCGCGGTTTTTTTCATTATCCTCCTGATTTTCAGGAAATAGTGAAAAAATCCGCGATTTCTTTCATAATCCAGGTCATATATAGACGATTTGGGGTGCTACCCCCTTTCGCCACCCCGGCTAGAGCACCTCGGGGTGGACCGCCACCTCTACGGCGGCAGGCAGCACGCGCGCACTAATACGGTACGCCGACGGCGCCGGGTCACCATCCACCTCAACCGGCTGCGCACCATCCGGGAACTCCAACACCACCTCAGACCCCACCAAGTGGCGAATCACCGGCAGCTCAACGCGCGGCGAACCCAAAATCGTGCGGCGCGTAACCTTAGCCATCAGCAGCCCCCACTCCACCAGGTCACGCGGCGACGCCACAATCACCTCAAGATTACCGTCATTCACATCCGTCATATCCGCCAGACGAATACCACCCTGCAGGCGGCCACAATTCGCGATCAGCACCGACCGCATCGGCAGAGTACGAGGCTCCCCACCGTCCACGCTAATACGCACCGGGTGCGACCTGCCCAGCATATGCTTCATGCCGGACTGCACGTACGCAACCCAACCGAACTTCGCCTTAATCTCCTCGTTCGTATCATTCATGACAAGCGCATCAAAGCCGGCACCACTCATCACAAAGAACGTGTGTTCGGTTTCTTCGCCGGGGGCGCTCGTCGTCGTCATCTCAATCGCATCAACGGCCTGACCTGCACCGTTGAGCGCAATATTCACGCACGCCGCCACGTCACTGACCGGAATGTACAGGTTACGCGCCAGCAGGTTACCGGTACCCATCGGCAGAATACCCAGACGCGGCTTGCGTCCCTCATGATGCGCCAGCGCCGCCGCCACAGCACGCACCGTACCGTCACCACCGGCAGCAATCAGCAGGTCAACACCCTCAGCGATCAGCTCACGGGCAGCCTCAGAACCGGGCTCGTCCACGCGGGTGGTGCGCACCAGCGCCTGCGGGTGGCCGTTCGCCGCGAGGATACGTTCCAGGATCTCGACAGCCGCCGCAGCGCCGGGCTTGCTGGGGTTGTACACCACGCCCACGCGCTGTGCCTGCCCGGTGGGCAGGGTCGGCAGAACGCCGAAGGGCGCGCCCAGTTCGATAGCGCGTCGGCGCGCTTCACGGCGGGCACGAGTGACGGAGGCGGTCAGAGCCGCCGCCGCAGAAACACCAAGGAGTTTACGGTAAAGAGGCATAGTTCTTAGACTACCGGGATACGCGAAAACCCGCCCACCGTTTACGCGGTGAGCGGGTTTTTCAGCTGGTTGTGAGATTACTCAGCGGGCGGGGTTTCCCCTTATTCAGCGATAGCGGGGATAACCTCGGCGCCACCCATGTACGGGCGAAGAGCCTCAGGAATCACAACAGAACCGTCAGCCTGCTGGTGGGACGGAGGTGGGGGATTCCGAGCGCGCGAGGCACCAAATCCCCCACCGGAGTGGAGACTCACTCCAGCAGGCATCCCTTATTCAGCAGCGACTGCCGGGATGACCTCAGCGCCACCCATGTACGGGCGCAGTGCCTCCGGGATACGCACAGAACCATCAGCCTGCTGGTGAGTCTCCAGGATGGCAACCACCCAGCGAGTCGTCGCCAGGGTACCGTTCAGGGTCGCTACGGAGCGGGTGCGGCCCTTACGCACGTTGCCTGCCTCGTCCACGGTGTCCGGGGTGCGCTCACGGATGTTCAGGCGGCGCGCCTGGTAGGTGGTGCAGTTCGAGGTGGAGGTCAGCTCGCGGTAGGTGCCCTGGGTGGGGACCCACGCCTCGCAGTCGAACTTGCGGGCTGCGGAGGTGCCCAGGTCGCCTGCAGCGGTGTCAATCACGCGGTATGCGAGGCCGCAGCGCTGCAGCATTTCCTCTTCGAGGGACAGCAGCTTTGCGTGCATCTCTTCTGCCTGCTCGACGGGGCAGTAGACGAACATTTCAGCCTTGTTGAACTGGTGCACGCGAATAATGCCGCGGGTGTCCTTACCTGCGGAGCCTGCCTCACGGCGGTAGCAGGAGGACCAGCCCAGGTACTTCTTCGCGCCCTTCTCGAAGTCAAGAATTTCGTCGGTGTGGTAGCCGGCGAGCGCCACCTCGGAGGTGCCGACCAGGTACAGGTCGTCGCGTTCGAGGCGGTAGATTTCGTCGTCGTGCTTGACGTTGAAGCCGGTGCCGTTCATGATTTCGGGGCGTACCAGGGTGGGGGTGGTCATCATGGTGAAGCCGTGCTCGGTTGCGAGGTCGAGCGCCATCCACATGAGTGCCTGCTCCAGGCGGGCCACCTGGCCCTTGAGGAAGTAGAAGCGTGCGCCGGAGACCTTCGCGCCGCGTGCCATGTCGATGCCGTCGACGAGTTCGCCGATTTCGAGGTGGTCGCGCGGTTCGAAGCCTTCGGTGGTGAAGTCGCGGGGGGTGCCGACTTCCTTGACGACTACGTAGTCGTCTTCGCCGCCGACGGGTACGCCGTCGATGATGAGGTTTTCGATGCTGCTGATCAGTTCCTCGTATTCGGCGGTTTTCGCTTCGGAGGCTGCCTTTGCTTCGTTGACGCGGGCGGCCAGTTCCTTGGCCTGTGCGACGAGTGCGGGCTTTTCTTCCTTGGGTGCCTTAGCAACCTTCTTGCCGAAGGCGTTCTGTTCGGCGCGCAGGTTCTCGTATTCGCCGATGAGTGCGCGGCGTGCGGTGTCGGCTTCGAGGATGCGGTCGACGTGGGTTTCGTCCTTGCCGCGTGCTCGCTGGGAGGCGCGGAAGACGTCGGGGTTTTCGCGGAGGAGGTTAATATCAATCACTGTTTTATCCTACCTAATCTTGCGGTGGGTTGTGGGCGGGGTTTGCGCTGGTGGGGCGCGGGTAGGTGCGGGGGGGGTATCTAGCGGCGCTGCAGCTGTACGGGGCGGCCGTTCGGGAAGAGCGACTCGACCCATTCGTGTGCGGCGTCGAAGGAGCCGTCGGAGTGGATGTTGTCGACTTCGGTGTTTTCGTGGTCGGCGCGCGGGTAGGAGCCGAGGAATTTCAGCATCGGGGAGACGCGGTGCAGGCCGCGCAGTGCATCGCGCATGCGTGCCTCGTAGATGTGACCGTCGGCGTCGATGCTGAACGAGTAGGAGCCCATGCCTTCGCCGGTGGGGCGCGATTCGATGCGGGAGAGGTTCACGCCGCGCACGGAGAACTGTTCGAGCAGTTCGAGCAGGGCACCGGCGCGGTTAGCGGGCAGCGGCACGGTCAGGGTGGTCTTATCGGAACCGGTCGGTTCGGGGATGTCGGCGGCGCGGGAGAGCAGCACGAAGCGGGTTACGGCGTTCTTGTTGTCGCCGATGTTGTCCTGCAGTACGTGCAGTTCCGGGTGGTAGTTCAGCAGCGCCGGGGAGCAGATTGCCGCATCGTAGGTGCAGCCCTCTTCGAGCAGACCGACAGCCGCCGCGGCGGTGGAGGAGCCGGGCAGGTAGGCGGCGGTGGGCACGTTCTCCTGCGCCCAGCCGCGCACCTGCGCCCAGGCGTGCGAGTGGGTGGAGATGGTCTTAACGTCTTCGATGCTGATGGGCTTCGCGGCGACCAGCACGAAGCGGATCGGTACGAGCACCTCGCGGATAATGCGTACACCCTCGCTGGCTGCGATAGCGTCCAGGGTGGCGCTCACGCCGCCCTCCACAGAGTTTTCGATGGGCACCATGGCGGCGTCCACCTCGCCCGCGTTCAGGCGTGCGAGCGCGTCGGGCACGCTGGTGGCGGGGATGCGTTCGGCGTCGGATGCGCCGGGGACGCTCAGCAGGGCGGATTCGGTGAAGGTGCCGGAGGGGCCAAGGTAGGTGTATCGCATGCCACTATAGTAGCGTCTGCCATGGAGGGGGCGCCGAATTCGGTGATAGGTTACGGTCTTTGGCGGTAGCTAAAAGCCCCCACCAAAGTCACTAACCTATGGTCGAAAAACTTAAGTCATTACCGAAAACCCAGGCAACAGCTGAAACCGCTACCTCACGAACTGGCGTACACGCGCGGTGTCCCAGTACTGGGCGGGCACGCCTCCACCCATGAGCTCGCGGGCGATAGCGGCAGCCTGCACGGAACCAGCCTCCGGCAGGGGCGCGTGCGAACCGGCAATAATGACGTTGCCACGGCGGCGGCCCTTCAACATTGCCGAATCCGCCACAATGCACACGTACTCAAACACCTCAAGCAGGGCGGATGCCTCCGCGCGGGCACCGGTCAGCGCCGGCCCGTCACCGCAGTTCAGGATGTACAGGCCACCGGGTGCCAGCGACTCGGCGACGGTGCGGGTGAACTCGACGGTGGTGAGCGCCTCGGGGGTGGTGTCCCCGGCAAACACGTCACGAATCAGCACGTCGCGGGATGCGGGCGCGAAAGTCGCGGTGACGGCACCCGCCTCGCCCACGCGAATCTTCACGCGCGGCGCCTTGGGGATGTCGAACCAGGCGCGCACATACTCGGCGAGCTTGGCATCCAGCTCAACAACCGTGTTGCGGCTGGTCGGGTACAGGTCAGCGAAATAACGCGCCATCGAGCACGCGCCGCCGCCCAGGTGGGTGATGCGCAGCTTCGCAGCATCCAGGTGCTCGGCCACGTGCGAGGAGACGACCGCCGCGATCCAGCGCATGTACTCAAAATCCAGCTGGCGGGGCTCACCCACAATCACGTGGGAAGACTGCACACCATTAATGAGCAGCAGCCAGCCGTCGGCGTGGTAGCCGTCGGGGACCAGCTCCGCCTCACCCGTAGAAATCGGGTACACGCCAGCGGCGGCACCCTGCACGGGGGTGCTCTCAGTATCGTCGATGCGGTTCTTCTGCTGCTTCTGCGCCTTTTGGCTTTTCTTCGGTGCCCTGCTCTTTTTCGCCATACCCACTAGCCTAACCGACAGCCCGCACGCCCCTAGCGTACGCACCCGCGACAAACCGCCTCCACAGGGGCTGGCTGAGTAGACTAGAACCCATGGGATTTGTATGTCAGGGCCGCTACGCGCTCGCACCGATTGAACCGACCGACGCCGAAAAATACGTCAACCTGCAGCTGGACTGCATGGAGCAAACCTACGACCCAATCTACTTCGACGCGCTCGGAGAAAGCTTCACCGCCCGCCACCGCGCCGAACGCAACGAATACCTCGAAGACTTCCACCGCCACCTCTCCTCCCCCACCGTGCGCGGCTTCTTCGCCTATGAGGTGCCCGGCTGGACCCCCGACGGCGGGCTCTCCTGCTCCATCGGCGCACGCATCGACTGGGATAAGCCCGTCGGCCTGGCGCTCTCCCTGTGTGAGCCCTCCTCCTGGGAACTCGAACGTACCGACAACCTCCCCGAACTGCCCGCAGGCACCCGTAAACTCGTGCACCTGTACACCCTCAACCACACGCACGGCACCGGGCTCGGACAGGCACTCTACGAATCCGTCATCTACCCGGACGAAAACTCCTACCTATGGGTCATGGCAGAAAACGAACGAGCGCTCTCCTTCTACGAGCGGCTCGGCTACCAGCGCAACAGCATCGAATTTGAGGCACGCGGCATCTGGGCGCCCGGCCACAGCGTCCGATACACGCGCATCCTCAACCCCTAAGCTCACCCCCTAAACAGCACGCCACACCCCGAGGCGGCACGCACGGCACCCCCACCCCGCAACAGCCGCGCATCCGCCCCACATGACGCAGCGCACCGCACACCCTGTTAGGCACCACCCCCACAACGCCTTAAGATAGAAGATGACATATAAGCTCGACGCACCCGCGCACAGGAGCATATACACCCCTGCGCAACCGCGGGACCCAGCGCCGAACATCGCATAGAAGGACAGTAAAACAATGACCACCGGTCTTTACCTCTCCGCTATGTCCCAGAACTCGGGCAAGTCCCTCGTAGCCCTGGGTCTAGCAGACTCCCTCATCAAGCGCGCAGACCGCGTCGGCTTCTTCCGCCCCGTATTCGACGGCGCAACCATCGCCGACGACCCCATGGCACGCCTCATCCGTGAACACTTCGGCCTGACCGAAGAGCAGGTCGGCGGCGCAGTCTCCATGACCGACGCACTCGCACTCATCGCAGAAGGCGACACCGAAGAAATCTCCGCACGCGCAGTCTCCGCCTACGAAAAGGTCGCAGCAAACAGCGACGTCGTAATCGTCGACGGCGTCTACCTGCCCGCCAACGCGCTCTCAGTCGAATTCGACCTGAACGTCCAGATCGCACGTGACCTCGGCCTGCCCGTCGTCGCAATCGTCGGCGCACAAGAAGCAACCGTCGAAGAAGCAGTCACCGCAGTCGACGTGGCACGCACCGAACTGCTCGCCTCCAAGGCAGACCTGCTCGCAATCATCGTCAGCCGTGCAGAACCCGAACTGCGCGACGAAATCGAGAACTCCGTCAAGCGCGGCGACGCAAACCTGCCCGTCTACGTACTGCCCGAAATCCCCGAACTGAACGCACCCACCGTCGGTGAAGTTGCCGAAGCTCTCAAGCTCGACACCGAAGGCATCAAGGCAGAAGACCTCGGCCGCGACATCCACGGCATCAAGGTCGCAGCAATGAACGTCTCCAACTTCCTCAACCAGTTCGTTGACGGCGACTTCGTCATCGTCCCCGGCGACCGTGCAGACATCGTTGCAGCAACCCTCGCATCCGCACTGGCACCGACCTTCCCCGCGCCCTCCGGCGTGCTGCTCACCGGCGGCCTGGACGCACTGCCCGGCAAGAACACCGCAGTCGGCTCCCTCATCGACAACGCACCGTTCCCCGTGCTGTCCACCACCAAGGACACCTTCAAGTCTGCACGCGCAGTCTCCCGCGTCCGCGGCACCCTCGAAAGCGGTCACCAGCGCAAGCTCGCAGCAGCAATGGGCGGCTGGGACGAGCACGTTAACAAGGACGAACTGCTCGCACGCCTCGAAATTGAGCGCCCCGCATCCATGACCCCGCTGCGCTTCCTGCACAACCTCATCGAGACCGCACGCGCAAACCGCCGCTCCGTGGTCCTGCCCGAGGGTTACGACGTGCGAATCCTGCGTGCATCCGAAATCATTGCACGCCGCGACTTCTGCGACCTGATCCTGCTCGGCAACCCCGCCAAGATCGCAGAGATCTGCCAGGCTGAGGGTATTGAGCTGCCCAGCTCGATCCGCATCATCGACATCGAGAACAATGAGTACTCCGAGGACTTCGCAGCAACCTACGCTGAGCTGCGTGCACACAAGGGCGTCACCATTGAGGCTGCCCGCGAGCGCATGACCGACCCCTCGTACTTCGGCACCATGCTCGTTTACAAGGGCATCGCCGACGGCATGGTTTCCGGTGCAGTGAACACCACCGCGAACACCATCCGCCCCTCGCTCGAGTTCATCAAGACCCGCCCCGGCACCAAGATCGTCTCCTCCGTCTTCCTCATGCTGATGGAAGACCGCGTTCTGGTCTACGGCGACTGCGCAGTGAACCCGAACCCCAACGCAGAGCAGCTCGCCGACATTGCGAAGGCATCCGCGGAGACTGCACGCCAGTTCGGTGTGGAGCCGAAGGTTGCTATGCTGTCCTACTCGACCGGCACCTCCGGCGCTGGCGCAGACGTGGACGTTGTGCGTGAGGCAACCGAGATTGTGCGCGCTTCGAACCCCGACTTCGCGGTCGAGGGCCCGATTCAGTACGACGCTGCTTCGAACATGTCCATTGCGTCGACCAAGCTACCCGGCAGCGAGGTCGCTGGTCAGGCTACCGTGTTCGTCTTCCCCGACCTGAACACCGGTAACAACACCTACAAGGCTGTTCAGCAGTCTTCGGGTGCTGCCGCTGTGGGCCCGGTTCTGCAGGGTCTGCGTAAGCCCGTGAACGACCTGTCGCGCGGTACCACCGTTGAGGACATCATCAACACCGTTGCGATCACCGCAATTCAGGCACAGAGCCTGTAAGGTGCACGCGGCGCTGTAGCGTGAAGGCTGCGGCGTTCCGTTGATATAGAAATCTCCCGCACTGGGCGGGGCATGCCTTGGAGGTGTGCTCCACCCGGTGCGGGAGATTTTTTGTAATTACAGGGATTTCTTTTGGTGCAACTTCCCGGTTAGACCTTGCGGGTACGGCGGTCGAGGCGCACATAGTTAATCACGCCAAGAACAGCCATGCCCACGGCGGTCAGAACCGGGCCGAGGGCGGGCGGGAAGAGCCAGGTGAGCCCCGCCTCCACGGTGTAGGCGATGAGGCGGCAGACAAGGTAGGTACACACCGCCACGAAAAGCGCGTAGGCGACAACGATGCCGACCGAGCGGGGCTCGTAGCCTTCTCGCCGGGCGCGCAGAGCGGCACCCAGGGCGTTGCCCAGATACAGGGCGAGAGCACCGACGACGACCGCGGCGGTGAGGGCACCGTCGAGGAGCGTGCGCGGGGTCAACGGTGCGGTGCCTGCCTCATAGAAGAGGTTGAGGATGCGCACCGCGGCGTAGGCGTAGCAGAAGATGACTGCCGCGCGGATGGTGAGGGGTAGGTTAGTCCAGAAGGTTTTCATGCGGCCCCTTTCGAGGTGGAGGGCGGGCTTCTGTCTGGGTGTTACCCCAAGGATACCTAAGAACGCCGGTGTGTGATGCGAATCAATAGCGTTTTGACTGGTGCGTTCTGCGTGCGGGGCGGGTGTTTGGTGCGCCGAGTTTAATCGCCGAGAAGCCACATGTGTTTCGAAAAGCAACATATTATGTGGCTTCTCGAAACACATGTGGCTTTTCGAGGAGGATGCGGGGCAGAATTTTTGTAATTACAGGATTCCGCCACCCCTACCCCGTGAGCCGGTGACCACCCAAGCAGCGGCAAACCGCCCGGGCTGCTAGGCTGCTGCTATGACCACAACTGACGAAACTCTCCCCCTGGGGCTCTACGAACACCTCAAGAGCGCATCGCTCATGAGCCGCACCATCCCTGAAGGCGCGCAATGGCAGGAAGAAATCCTCGAAAAGGACGACTACAACATCCCCGAACTGCTCACCCAGTTCTTCGCCACCCAGCTGGCCCCCGCCCTCGAAAGCCTCAAGACCCCCGCAGACCAGGTGGAACTCATCAACCGCATGATGGAGCTCCTGCCGCAGGATGCCGAAGAGCAGAACGATTCGTTGCTGACCGATGACGACAGCAACGTAATTCAGATGCGCGAGCTCGCCCTCACTGACGCAAAAACTACGCGCCCCGATATTCCTCTGAGTGACGTTGCTCTGATGACGAATACTTCTAAAGACCTGAATCTCAATACTGAAATTCAGAAAGAATTAGAAAGTGCAGACCGCGTAGATTTGCTCTGCTCATTTCTTAAAATGTCCGGCGTTAATAGTTTGAGTGAGCAGCTTAAAGCTATTAAAAATCGCGGTATCCCTTTCCGCATTATTACCACCACCTACATGGGCGCAACCGACCGCAAGGCTATCGACCGCCTCGTTGAAGAGTACGGTGCCGAGGTAAAAATCAGTTACCAGGGCGACAGCACCCGACTGCACGCGAAGGCCTGGCTGTTCCACCGCAATACCGGCATGTCCACCGGCTATGTGGGCAGCTCGAACCTGTCCAGTGCCGCACTCACTGACGGCCTGGAGTGGAATGTTCGCATCTCTAACCCGATTACACCCGGCCTGATCCGCCAGTTTGAAGGCCTGTTTGAAAGCTACTGGAAGAGCGGCGATTTTACCCTTTACACCGCCTCTGACCAGGAGAAACAGGAGTTGGATACTGCCCTGGCCAAGGCGGATATTACCGGCCGTAAAAGCAAGGGCCTGGAGTACGATATCGACTCGTCCCTGCTGGATGTGCACCCGTTCCCGCATCAGGTGCGCATGCTCGAAGAGATGCAGAACGCTCGTTCTAAGGGCCGCCACCGTAACCTCGCCGTGGCCGCAACCGGCACCGGCAAAACCGTGTTCTCGGCTCTCGATTACAAGCGCCTCTGCGAGCAGTACGGCAAAAAGCTAAAGTTGCTTTTCATTGCACACCGAAAAGAAATCCTAGACCAGGCGCGCCGCACTTTCGGCGACGTCATGCTTAAAGGTAATTTCGGTGAGCTCCTGACCGGCGGCAAAAAGCCTGAATATAATGAGGCTGTTTTTGCGACCGTTCAAACGTTGTCAGGTGCCGCCCTCGAAAGTTACGCGCCGGACTATTTCGACGTCATCATCATGGACGAATGCCACCACATTAAGGCCGCCAGCTGGGACAAAGTTTTCAACTATTTTGAGCCCCGCGAATTTATTGGCCTGACCGCAACCCCCGAGCGAGAAGACGGGGTGAACATCGCCGACAAGTACTTTGACGGCTACGTGGCGACCTCAATCCGCCTATGGGACGCACTCGAAGACCACCTCCTCGTACCCTTCCAGTATTTCGGTATTGCCGACGGCACCGACCTGCGCCGCATCAACGTTCGAAGCGGCAAATACGACGAAAACGCCCTTGAGAACCTGTACACCAAGGACGAGGCTGAACGCCGCCTGCGCATCATCGTGGAGGAGCTACGCGAGAAGGTCGACAACCCCCTGCGCATGAAGGCACTCGGGTTCTGTGTGAGCGTGAAGCACGCCGAATACATGGCGCAGAAATTCAACGAGGTCGGTATTCCCGCTGACTTTTTGGTCGGTACAGATTCCGCCGAGCGCCGCGCCGAGGTCATGAAAAACCTTGCAGACGAAACGCACGAGCTGACCACGATCTTCACCGTGGACCTGTTCAACGAGGGCGTCGATATTCCGAGCGTCGACACCCTCCTGATGCTGCGCCCCACCCAGTCGCTCACCCTCTTCCTGCAGCAGCTGGGCCGCGGCCTGCGCCGTGCACCGTTGAAGTCTGTTCTGACGGTCCTCGACTTCGTGGGACACCAGAACAAGAACTTCATGATTCACAGCAAGTACCGCGCTTTTGCACGACAGGGCACCCTGACCGAGCAGGACGTTAAGAACCCCGAGCTGCCGGCTGGCTGCCACTTCCACCTGGACGAACTAACTCAGAAGCAGGTCATCAAGAAGATTCGCGAGTCCCTACGCATGAACCAGAACGCCCTCATCGACACCGCAAAGAGCTACCTGGAAGATATGCGCCGAAACTCCACGGACCTCGATATTCGCCCCACCGTCATTGACTTCATCAACCGCTACGGGTTGGGACTGCCGCAGATTTACGGCCGCAACAGCAAGATGACCCTGCCCGGTATCACTAAGCCCGTCGCAACAACCTGGACCAGCCTCCAGGCCGCGAGTGAACTGTACCCCGACCTGGTGGTTCCCTTCCAGGACAACGTGGCCGTCGAGACGAATAAGCGCGTCAAGGCACTCACGCACGTACACGACACGTTCCGCATTAACGCATACCTGGAGCTGCTAAACACGGACATCCTGGAGCAGGACATGACCGATGAACAGCGCCGCCACGCATGGATGCTGCTGTTCTCCATCTGGCCGAAGGCCAAGTGGGACGGTTCTTCTGAGAAGTTTAGCCTCAACGAAGGCCTGGCGACTCTGCGCAAGAACCGCGGCATGCTGCAGGAGCTGGAGAGCGTATGGAACTTCAACGCCGGTACGGACACCACCTCCACCCTGCCGCTCTTTGAGGGTGAAGGCATCCCCCTGCGCACTCACGCCCTCTACTCCCGCGAGGAACTATTCGCCGGACTGGGCGGCCAGGAGGAGAACTTCAAGGTACCCGGCGGCGTGGTCAACGGTGTTGTACCCTTCGACCCGACGAACACCACCGCGTTGCTGGTGACGTTAGAGAAATCTGAGAAGCACTTCTCCCCGGCCACCATGTACAAAGACTACGCCATCAGCACTGACGAGTTCGCATGGGATTCACAGAGCGCGACAACCCCCGAAAGTCCGACGGGTCAGCTCTTCCAACACCACGAGGAGCGAGGCCGACGCATCGTGCTCTTCGCCCGCCAGCACAGGGAGAATAGGCTCGGCCCCGAACCCTACATGTGCCTGGGCACCGTGAAATACATTTCTCACGAGGGCTCCAAGCCGATGCATATTCGCTGGTCGTTGGACCGGCCGATGCCGGCGTCCATGTTCCAGATCGCGAAGATTGCCTCGTAGGCGCTGAATAACCGCAGCAGGCGGCCCCGGATGCGTGTGTGTCCGGGGCCGCCTGCTTTTTAGACCGAGGTTTTCGATAGGTTAGTGTCTTCTCCGTGGGTCTTTAACCCGCATTAAAGTCACTAACCTATCGACGAAAAGGCTAAGTCATAGCCCATAACCAGCTCCCGACCACCTGGCGCAGCCGGAGATTCGGTCATGGGTTACGGATTTGTGCCATAGGTTAGT
>NZ_KV802670.1:0-269 GCF_001810775.1 Rothia sp. HMSC062H08 | reverse complement strand
AAGACGCTAAACCATGGCACAAATTCTGCAGAGGCAGTGCCTCCACGCGGGTAGAAATTCGGTCATGACTTAGCAATTTCGGTCATGACTTAGCGTCTTTGGTAATGGTTAAAACCCCAGCCTAAAGTCACTAACTCATCACCGAAGATACTAAACCATGGCACAAATTCTGCTGAGGCAGCACCTCCGCGGGCCGCCTGCTTTTTAGACCGAGGTTTCGATAGGTTAGTGTCTTCACGGTGGGTCTTTAACCCGCAGTGAAGACACTA
>NZ_KV802669.1:0-1575 GCF_001810775.1 Rothia sp. HMSC062H08 | reverse complement strand
GGGCGTTGATGCGTTTGGTGCTCCCGTGGTGACGGTTGAGTCGTATGACCGTTTGGGTCGTCTGATCCGTCAGCGCCGTGAGTTTGGTGCTCAGATTCCGGAGTCTTTCCGTACCGCGTACATGGATGAGACTGGCGGCTATGAGCTGTCCTACGCTTATGACGCTGATGGTCTGCGCACTGAGTTTGTGCACCCCCTGGGTTCGAGCGCTTACGCGTATGATGCTGCTGGCCGTATGGTCAAGCAGACTGACATTACCGCGTACCGTCTGGATGGAACCGCCGTTACTTCTGAGTCTCGTGTGGAGTCTTCCTTCGAGTACAACGCGGTAGATGCGCTGGTGCGTGCGCAGGTGTCTGATCTGGCGGGTACTTGGGTTCGTGAGTTTGGTTACCGTGGCGCGCACATGACCTCTGTGACCGAGCAGCCCGCTGTGGCAGCCTCTTCTGAGGCTCTGCACACTGAGATTATTCGTGATGATCTGGGCCGTATTAGCGGTGTGGATTCGCCCGCTGGCCTGGTCATGTACACCTACACTGACGCGCAGATGCTCTCGTCTGCCGTTCGCGGCACCGAGACCCTGCGTTGGACCTATGATGCCGCTGGCGCGCTGGTGCGCGTTGAGTACTTTGATAGCGCCCAGCCTCAGCACGCTTGGGTGAAGGTGCTGGTCACTGATGAGGGTGCCCGTGTTCGTGCAGTGTGCGTCTACGGTGTGCAGGATGAGGCGAAGGCTGGCTCCCAGTCGGCTGAGTTTGCCTCTGCTGTTGAGGATGCTCAGGCGTGGCTGCCGCAGTGCCCGGAGTCTGTAGAGCTTGAGGGCGTCACTTTGGTGCCGGTCTCGACGAGCGTGTTCTCGTATGACGGTAATGATTCGCGTCTTTTGCAGGTTTCTTCGGATGGTTCCGGCTCGTCCTTGACTTATGGTGCGGCTGGGTTTGTGAGCTCGGTTGCGTCGTGGGGTTCTGCTGAGGATTCGGCTGTGTCCTTCTCGCTGCTGTGTGCTTCTACTGATGGTCGTGTGCTTGCTGCTGGTGGTGCGCCTGCTGGGGTACCTGAGTTTGGTGTGCCCTCAACCGGTGCTGGTGTTGGTTCTGTGGCTGGTTTTGATGCTTCGGTGATGCATCCGCTGGTGTGGGATGAGAATTCGTTTGTTCCGCGTGTGCTGGGTGTGGGCGGTTCGTCGGTGTCTTCTGTGGGTTCGTTGGTTCCTGGTGCTGGTTCTGGTGCCGGTTTGTTGGATCCGTATGGTTGGGCGTCTTTGGGTGTTGTTGCGCCTGCTGTGCCTTCTGCTCAGGGTGCTTCTGCTACTGGTGGTGTGCCTGTGTTGCCGGATTCGCTGGTTGGTGTTTCTGCGGCTTCGGGTGTGGTGCTGGGTTCTTCTGGTTTTGAGGTGTTGGGTGCCCGTGTGGTGGATTCGCGTGTGGCTCGTTTTACGGCACCTGATCCCCTGAGCGCACCGGTGGGTGCTGGTTGGGGTGCTGATCCGTTCTCGTTGGTGGGTGGTAACCCGGTTTCTTTGGTGGATCCGTGGGGTTTGTCGCCGGTGTCGGTGGAGGACTTTGAGAAGTATCG